>NZ_SCMM01000010.1:0-101208 GCF_005503345.1 Ramlibacter sp. 2FC | reverse complement strand
GCTGTGGCTGGGCCTGTCGCCCGCCACGATGAAGGCCCTGGCCCCCCACGTCACGCTGCTGCCCACGCCCACCCCGGTCAACCTCAACACCGCCAGCGCCGAGGTGGTCTACGCGAGCATCCCGGGGCTGGACCTGGCCGGCGCGCGCAAGCTGGTCGCCGCACGCGAACGCGCGCCGTTCCGCACGCTGGACGAGGCCAGCCGCCAGCTGCCCGCCCAGGGCACCCTGCTCACCCCGGTCCGGCACGCCGTGGCCTCGCGCTTCTTCGAGGTGCGCGGCCGGCTGCGGCTGTCCCAGTACCTGGTCGAGGAGCGCTCCCTGGTGCAGCGCGACGGGCTCGACGTGCGCACGCTCTGGCGCGATCGCGGCGTGGCGGACGAGGCGGACGGCCGGCGCTGAGATCCGCCGCGTCCTCCAGGCCTCAGGGCGAGCCGCGCTCCGGCACGCCGCCGTCCGCGGCCACGCGGTCGCGGTACTCCTCGATCAGGCGCTCCCAGACGACCTCGAGCTCGTGGGCCGCCGAGCGGGCCAGTCCCTCGAGATCGGGGAACAGGGTGGAGTTGGTGATGTTCATGCGGTAGAGCGACTGCATCGCCGGCGCGCGCATCTCCGCAGGCAGCACGTACTTCACGATCATGGGCTCGCGCCCGGCGTAGCCGCGCAGGATGCTGTCCAGCGGCTGGTCGAGCACGCCGGGAAGCACGAACAGGCCCGACTGCGCCACCAGCCGCCGGTCCATCTCCGAGGGCTCGCCAAACCAGACGACAGGCGCCCGGTTGCCCAGGAAGTAGCGTTCGAAATTCCCGGACACGCGAGGGTCGATGCGCTCGCGCGTCAGCGCCGGATCGAAAGAAGGCGCGGCGGACCACAGCGCCGGTGTGTTCAGCGCGTACACCGCCGCGTCGGCGACCGCGTCCTCGAGGGCGAAGAACGCGGCGACATAGGGGGACTTCGTGAAGTCGAGCAGCCGCGTCGGCGCGCCATGGTGCTGCATCAGGGCCAGGCAGCGCAGATCGTCTTCGAGCGCCACGCGGTCGGACAGGTAGATGTGCGCCTTGCGGCGGAACACGCGCAGCGCGCGCGCCTCGCGCAGCGGCCACAGCGAGCGGTCAGCGCAATAGGTCTCGAGCCGCCTGGTCAGCGAGCTCACCAGCGGCCACTGCGCCGATGTCTCACCGCGAAAGGCCCAGCCGGGCTTGGACTCGGTGTGGGCCACGAACTCGGCCCACTGCGACAAACGAATCACCTCCATGCGCACCCCACGATAGGCTGAACCTTCGCACCCCAAGCGCGTATTGTCATCCCGAAAGCGATGCCGGTTCGCGCGCCACGGTCTGCCCGGCGATCCGCTCAGTCCGCCGTGAGGCCCATCTGCCGCGCCGCCTGCTCGAACCGGTCGATATCGACACGGATGATGCGCTGGAACTCGTCCGGGGTGCTGGTGGCCGCGGCGAAGCCGCGATCGGCCAGCTTTTGCCTGATGTCGGCCCGCGCCACGATCTTCCCGATCGCGGCGTTGAGCTTGTCGACGATCGCAGGCGGCGTCTTGGCCGGGACCAGGAAGCCGAACCACTGATCCACGTCGTAGCCGCTCACGCCCAGTTCCTGCACCGACGGCACTTCCGGCAGCAGCGACACGCGGTCCTTGGACGTGACGGCCAGGGCGCGCAGCTTGCTGCTCTTGAGGTGAGGCACGGTGTTGGCCAGGGTGTTGATGCTGACCTCGACCTGGCCGCCGAGAACGTCGGTCAGGGCCGGCGCGCAGCCCTTGTAGGGGACGTGGACGAGGTTGGCGTTGGTCGACATCCGCAGCAGCTCGCCCGCGAAATGCTGGGGCGTGCCGTTTCCACACGAGGCGTAGCTGACCTGCCTGGCGGCTTTCGCGCTCTCGATCAGCTCCCCCAGCGTGCGGACCTTGGAGCTGGCGGGGACAGCGATCACCGAAGGCGTCGACGCGATCAGGATCACGCCCTTGAGATCGTTTCGCGCGTCGAACGGCAGCTTGCGGAAGATCGCCGGATTGATGGCGTAGCTGCTGTTCACGACCAGCAGCGTCAGCCCGTCCGCCTGGCTCTTGGCGACGGCCTCGGCGCCGATGTTGCCGCTCGCACCGGGGCGGTTGTCGACGACCACGGGCTGCCCCACGCTCTGGCTCAGCTCGGTGGCGATCACGCGCGCCAGCGCGTCCGTGCCTCCCCCTGGCGGGAAGGTGACGATCATTCGCATCGGCTTGTCCGGGAAGGAGGCCGGATCGGCGGCCTGCACCTGGCCGGCCAGGCCGGCGATGCCCAGAAGCGCGGCGCAAGCGGTACGCCCCCATCGGATCAGACTCTTGTGCATGAAACGACTCCTCATGAATGGGCGACCGCATCGGCCGCGCTGCTGTGGGAATGAGCGTACTGCAGGGCGATGCCGCAGTCACTGGACGCTGCGGCCACGGCGCTCTCCAGGTCGGCCGCGGCGCTCGAATGGATGACGTAGAGCGCATCGCCGGCCTTGACGGCATCGGCCTGGCGGCACAGCAGGTCGACGCCGGCGCCCCGGTCCTGCGGCGCGCCGGCGCGGCGAGCCACCTCGGTGATCTGGGCAAAGTCGACGGCGCCGACGCGGGCGTCGCCGCGGGCACGCACGACGTGGGTCAGCAGTCCGGGGGCGATCGGTGGCGAGCGGCGTCCCTGGGCATCGACGATGGCGTCGAACTTGGCGCGTGCCTGGCCCGTCGCCAGCAGATGCTCGGCGCGCGCGCGCGCCTGCGCCGGACTGCCCAGGCCCGGGTCCCAGGCCAGGATGCGGCTGGCGAAGAACAGGGCTTTTTCGCGCAGATCACCGGGCGCGCCGGCCGCGTTGTCGAGCACCTGCAGCACGTCGCGCACTTCCAGCGCCGGGCCAATGCCGCGGCCAATCGGCCCGGAGCCGTCGGTTGCATGCGCCTCGACCGTCAGGCCCAGGGCCCGGCCCACGCGCTCGAACAGGCGGGCCAGCTCGACCGCCTCCTGGCGCGTCTTGAGCTTGGCCTGCGGCCCGAAAGGCAGGTCGACGATCACATGGCTGGAGCCGGCCGTCAGCTTCTTGGACAGAATCGACGCGACCGACCAGCGGTTGGACTCGACGCCCAGCGGCCGCGTGATGCTGTTCATCACGTCGTCCAGGACCGAGTGGTTGAGCCGGCCGTTCCAGGCGATGCAGCCGCGCGTGCGCCGCACCGTGTCGAGCAGTTGCGGCGCGCTCAGGTCGACGCGCGCCACGACGTCCATCGCGTCGGCCGTGCCGGCGGCCGAGGTGATCGCGCGCGACGAGGTCTTAGGAATCGCCAGGCCGTGCGCCGCGACGATGGGAATGACGATCAGGGTGATGCGGCTGCCTGGAATGCCGCCCATCGAGTGCTTGTCGACCACGATGGGCTCGTTCCAGTCCATGCTCGGCGTGAAGCTGGCGCGCACGCGGGCCAGCGACACCACCTCGGCATCGCTCAAGCTGCGCGTCGCGGCCACCAGGAAGGCGCCCACCTCGCTGTCGGGGTAGCGCCCCTGCATGATGTCGCGCAGCAGTTCGGCGTACTGGTCCTCGCGCAGTTCCTCGCCGCGGATCTTGGCGCGCAGCGCGGCCCGGCTCTCGGGCGCCGGGCTGCGGTGGATGGCGACGGCCGCTCCGGCAGGCAGGGCCAGATCCTCGAAGGCCTGCCGCGACAGGCCGACCTCGTCCGCGGCGAGCCCCTGGCCGGCGCCGACCACGTGAACGTTGGCGCGTATGCTTCGCCCGCCGCCGACGATGTCGATGCGCTCGGGGCCGAGGTAGCCCGCCGCGCCGACCAGGCTGTTCGGCGGCAGGTAGGCGGCAGGTAGGCGACAGGGTGGCGACCACGCGCAAAGTGCTGCTGGCCATCGCACGAAATCTTGCGCGGGACGAGGCATCCGCCGCAGGCACGGGCCGGCGCGTGAGGTCCACGCGCGAGGTCGGCCGGCGGCTGGCCGACATGTGACGCCCCCTCCCGCAAGCCGGCAGGATCAGTGACTTGTGCTCGCCTGGGCCCCGGGACTCGGGCCGATAGGCGAAGACTGCCGACACTCGCCGGGGCGGCCATCGCGCAAGCGTTTCGCCTGTGCGACGCTTGTCCCCTGCGGCAGCTCGACGCCGTTCTTCACCGCGAGTATTTCCGCCATCACGCTCACGGCGATCTCGGGCGGCGTCCTGCTGCCGATGTGGATGCCTATCGGTCCGCGCAGGCGGGCCAGCGAGCCCTCCGTGTGCCCGAAATGCGCCATCATCCGGGCGCGGCGCGCCTCGTTGTTGCGGCGCGAGCCTATGGCCCCGACGTAGAAGGCCTCGCTCGCTAGCGCCTCGAGCAAGGCGAGGTCGTCCAGCTTGGGATCGTGCGTCAGCGCGACCACGCAGCTGCGCCCATCGGGCTGGAACCCACTCACGATATCGTCCGGCATGTCGGCCGTCACGCTGACGCCGGGCAGAGACCATGCGGCGCGATGCTCCTGCCGCGGGTCGCACACGGTGACGGCAAAGCCGCAGGAGAGCGCCATGGCGGCGAGGTACTCGGCCAGGGGGCCGGCGCCGATCAGGAGCATGCGGTAGGCGGGCCCGAAGGTCGCGGACAGGGAGGTCCCGTCCATCTCCAGCGCCGCGGGCGAGGCGGCGATGCCGACGCTCACCGCGCCATCGCCAAGCCGCACGGTGCGGCGCATCAGGCGGCCGGCGGCCACGCCGCGGACCAACGCCTCCAGGGCCACCGGCGCCGGGTCGTATTCCAGCAGCAGCTCCAGCGTGCCGCCACAAGGCAAACCGAACCGGTGCGCCTCGTCGGCGCTGACGCCGTACCTGACGAGACGCGGCGCGCCGTCCGGCTTGGGCAGGCCCTCGCAGGCCTGCGCGTAGCGATCGACCAGGTCGTCTTCGATGCAGCCGCCGGACACCGACCCGACCACCGCGCCGCCTTCGCCCAGGGCCATGATCGAGCCCACGGGCCGCGGCGAGGCGCCCCAGGTGCGGACCACCGTGGCCAGCAGGGCGCGCCGGCCCGCCACCCGCCAGTCGAGCAGGGTGCGCAGCACCTTCAGGTCTATGTGTTCCATGCGCAGCCTCCTGCGGTCAGCGGTCGACGGCGATGGCCCGCTGCCGCATGGGTCCATCCATCCTCGAACACCAGGGCTCAGGCCGCCGTGTAGGCGGTCTTGACCGTGGTGTAGAACTCCGCCGCGTAGCGCCCCTGCTCGCGCGGGCCGTAGCTCGAACCCTTGCGGCCGCCGAACGGCACGTGGTAGTCGACGCCGGCCGTGGGCACATTGACCATCACCATGCCGGCCTGGGCCTCGCGCTTGAACTGCGTCGCGTGCTTGAGCGAGCTGGTGCACAGGCCGGCCGACAGTCCGAATTCGGTGTCGTTGGCCAAAGCCAGCGCATGCTCGAAATCCTCGGCCGCGATCACGCAAGCCAGCGGGCCGAAGATCTCCTCGCGCGCGATGCGCATGGCCGGGTCCGCGTCGACGAACAGCGCGGGCTCCAGGTAGTGGCCGCGCGTGCGGCGCTCGAGCAGGCGGCCGCCATGGGCCAGCCTCGCCCCCTCGCTGCGGCCGATCTCGAGGTAGGCCAGGTCCTGCTGCAGCTGCGCCTCGTCGACCACGGGCCCGATGTCGGTGCCGGCGGCACGCGCATCGTCCACCTGGAGCTGGCCCAGCCGCTCGACCACCGCGTCGACGAAGCGCGGCAGGATGCCCTTTTGCACGATGAAACGGCTCGAGGCGGTACAGCGCTGGCCGGTGGAGTAGTAGGCCCCCTGGACCGCGCAGTTCACGGCGGTCGCGAGGTCGGCATCGTCAAGCACGACCAGCGGGTTCTTGCCGCCCATCTCGAGCTGGACCTTGGCCAGGCGCTCGGACGCGGCGGCCAGCACGCGCCGGCCCGTGTCCGCCGAACCGGTGAAGCTGATGCCTGCCACGTCCGGATGGCCGAGCAAAGTCTGTCCGACCCGGCTGCCCGGGCCCATCACCAGGTTGAACACGCCGGCCGGCAGGCCCGCACGGCTGATGATCTCGGCCAGGGCCCAGGCCGAACCGGGCACCAGGTCGGCGGGCTTGAACACCACGCAGTTGCCCCAGGCCAGGGCCGGCGCGATCTTCCAGGCCGGAATCGCGACGGGGAAGTTCCACGGCGTGATGATGCCCACCACGCCCAGCGGCTCGCGCGTGATGTCCACCGTCACCCCTGGACGCACCGAGGGCAGGTGTTCGCCGCCGCCGCGCAGCACTTCCCCGGCGAAGAAGCGGAAGATCTGGCCGGCGCGGGCCACTTCGCCTACGGCCTCAGGCAGGGTCTTGCCCTCCTCGCGCGCCAGCAGCTCTCCCAGCTCGTCCTTGCGCGCCAGCAGCTCGGCGGCGATCTTTTCCAGGCTGTCCGCGCGGGCCTGCAGCGGCCCCCGGGCCCAGGCCGGAAAGGCCGCACGGGCCGCGGCGATCGCCGTCTCGGTCTGCGCGGCATCGGCGTGCGCGTACTCGTCGATCAAGTCGTCGAGATCCGACGGGTTGATGTTGCGGCGTATCCCCACGCCCTCGACCCATTGGCCTGCGATGTAGTTGCGCTTCACGGCGTGTCTCCTAATATCTTTCAAATGATGGAACTGCGCCTGAGCTCGGCAAGCGCAGGGGCGTCGAGCTGCAGCCAGTCGGCCAGCACCTCGTCGGTGTGCTGGCCCAGCTGCGGCGGCGCCTGCCGGTAGCGCACGGGCGTGTCCGACAGCCGGATCGGGTTGGCCACCAGCGGCACCCTGCCCGCCGACGGATGCGGCAGCTCGATGCGCATGCCGCGCGCCTGTACCTGCGGATCGGCGAACACCTCGTCGATCCGGTTGATGGGCCCGCAGGGCACGCCGGCGGCCTCGAGCGCGGCGACCCACTCGCGCGTCGTGCGCATCACCGTGGCCTGGCGCAGCAGCGGAATCAGCACGGCGCGGTGGGCCACGCGCTGCGGGTTGGTCGCAAAGCGCTCGTCGCTCGCCCATTCCGGACGGCCCGCGACCCGGCAGAACTTGGCGAACTGGCCGTCGTTGCCTATCGCCAGGATCATGTCGCCGTCGGCCGTCGGAAAATCCTGGTAGGGCACGATGTTGGGATGGGCGTTGCCCATGCGACGCGGCACCACGCCGCCGGCCAGGTAGTTGGAAGCCTGGTTGGCCAGGCAGGCGATCTGCACGTCGAGCAGAGCCAGGTCGATGTGCTGCCCGCGGCCGGAGCGCGCGCGCTCGGCCAGCGCGGCCTGCACCGCGATCGTGGCGTACAGCCCCGTCATGATGTCGGTGAGCGCGACGCCTACCTTCTGCGGCCCTGCGCCCTCCTCGCCCTCGGGCCGGCCGGTGATGCTCATCAGGCCGCCCATGCCCTGGATCAGGAAGTCGTAGCCGGCGCGCGGCGCGTAGGGCCCGGTCTGGCCGAAGCCGGTGATCGAGCAATAGACCAGGCCCGGGTTGCCTTCGGCCAGGCTCTCGTAGTCCAGGCCGTACTGCCTGAGCCCGCCGAGCTTGAAGTTCTCCAGCAGCACATCGGCGCGCCCCGCGAGCTCACGCACCAGTACCTGGCCCTCGGGGCGCGCGAGGTCGATGGTCACCGAGCGCTTGTTGCGGTTGGCGCACAGGAAATAGGCGGCCTCGGCGGTGTCGCGTCCGGCCTCATCCCTGAGGTAGGGCGGCCCCCAGGACCGGGTGTCGTCGCCGGCGCCGGGGCGCTCGACCTTGATCACATCGGCCCCCAGGTCGGCCAGCATCTGGCCCGCCCAGGGCCCGGCCAGCACGCGGGAGAGGTCCAGCACCTTGACGCCGGCCAGCGGCGCGGAACGCGGGCCCGCGGGCACCGCAGCGGCTGCGTCGTTCGAAGCGAGAGAAGGTATGTTCATGGTTGGCTTCAGAAGGGGTTACGGGGCCGAGGGCGTGGCGCGCACGCGCGCCACCGCCTGCTCGAGCTGGTCCCAGGCGGGCCGATCCGGCGCAAAACGCTGGCGCATGTAGCCGGCCAGTTCGGCGACCTGCCGGTCGTCGAACGCGTCCTTGAACGCCGGCATGAAGCCGATGTCGTGTGCGGCGGGCGCGCGGATGCCTTCGAGGATGGCGCGCAGCAGGTTGTCCGGCCGTTCGCTGTGCAGATTGCTGTTCAGCGCCAGCGGCACGTTCACCCCCAGCAGCCGGGGGCCGTCGCCGTCATGGTGGCAGGCGCCGCAGGCCTGGTCGAACATGCGCTGCGCCGGCCCCGCCAGCCCCTGGGCGGCGGCCTGTCCGCGCGCGACGGCGGCCTGCGCGGCCGCGGTCGCCTGGTCCTCGGAGACCTTGGGATTGAATGAGGTCAGGTAGTGCGCCATCGCGCGCACGTCCTCGTCGGGCAGGGCCCCCAGCTCGCGCACCACGGGCGCCATGGGGCCCGCAGCCACGCCGTGCTGGGCACTGTGGCCAAAGCGCAGGTAGCGGTAGAGCGCCTGTTCCGTCCAGGGCACAGGCGAGCGGCTGGCCGAGCTCAGGGCCGGGGCTTCCCAGCCCTTGATGAAGGCGCCGCCCAGGAAGGCCTGGCCGCTCCGTTCGGCTCCGAGCGCGTTGCGCTCGGTGTGGCAGGCGCTGCAATGGCCCAGACCGTTGACCAGGTAGGCGCCACGGTTCCACTGCGCCGAGCGCGCCGGCTCGGCCTGCGCGACCGCGCCGGGCGTGAGGAACAAGGCATTCCACATGGCCAGCAGCGGCCGGTATCCGAACGGGAACGCGAGCCGGCTCTCCGGCACCGGCGCGCGCACGGCTGGCTGCGCCATCAGGTAGGCGTAGAGGGCGGTGAGGTCATCGTCGGTGATACGCGTGAAGGCGGTGTAGGGAAAGGCGGGATACAGCCGGTGCCCGTCGCGGGAAATGCCCTCGCGCATGGCACGCTGGAAGGCGCTGAAGGACCAGGCACCGATGCCGGTCTCCACGTCGGGCGTGAGGTTGGTGGCGTACACCGTGCCAAAAGGCGTCTCCATTGCGCGCCCGCCCGCATAGGCCGCACCGCCCGGCGCGGTGTGGCAGGTGAGGCAGTTGCCCGCCGCGGCCAGCTGGCGGCCGCGCGCTATCGTTTCGGCCGTATAGACCGAAGCGTCGGGCCGGGTCACGGGAGCGATGACGGGGCGCCAGCCCAGCACGGCGGCGCCGAGCCCGATCGCCCCGACCGCCAGGGCCCCGGCACGGGCCCACCAGCGCCGCGCCTGGGGCCAGCGCGCGTCTTCCGGCGCAGCGCGGGCCGCCGGCTCGCGCCGCCGCGCGGCGACCGGCGCGTCGGCCGGAGGCGGCAGGGGATGAAGCGCGGCCCGTACCACTTCGGGCGTGAAGGGGGGCTGGCGAAAGCGCACCCCGGTGGCGTCGAAGATGGCGTTGGCGATCGCGGCCGTGCCCGGCACCGAGGCGGACTCGCCTGCGCCCAGCGGGGGCTGGTCGGGCCTGGGCATGGTCATCACCTCGATCACCGGCACCTCGCGGAAGCTCAGGATCGGGTAGCTGCCCCACTCGCGGCTGGCCACCATGCTGGTGAGCGGATCGACCCGCACGCTCTCCTTCAGGGCCCGGCTGGTCGTCTGCACCACGTTGCCGTGGATCTGATGGCGCACGCCGTCGGGATTGATCATCAGGCCCGCATCGTGGCCCACGACCACCCGCTTGACGTGCACCTCGCCGGTGACCTTGTTGACGTCGACGTCCGCCACCCAGGCCGCCCAGGCGGCGCCGAAGCCCGGCCACTTGCTGTGCACGTAGCGCGCGTAGGCCACGCCCTGGCCGTGCAGCCAGTCGCCGCTGGCGCCCTGCTGCTGAGGCCGGGTGTGCGGCAGCCATCCGGCGCGCTCGGCGGTGGCCTGCAGCAACTCGTGCGCGCGCGGGTCCTTCAGATGGCGCAGACGGTACTCGACCGGGTCGACCTCGGCCGCGGTGGCCAGCTCGTCGATGTAGGACTCGTGCGCAAAGGAGTTGGGCAGCGCGGACACGCCGCGCAGCCACGAGGCGCGCAGGATGGGCGGCATGTCGTTGACCGTGACACGCAGGTTGTCGATCTCGTAGGGCGGCCGCGCGGTGCGATCCCCCATCTCGAAGGCCTGCGCCTTGGGCTCGATGCTGCGCGTCAGCAGCAGGGCCAGGGTCGGCGCGCCATTGGAGGGGTAGGAGGTGGAGAAGTCGTAGGCCGCGATCGAGCCGTCGGACCGCAGCCCGCCGCGCACCTCCATCCACTGCGCCGCGCCCTTGGGCTCCCACAGATGCTCCTGCTCGCGCGTGAGCTGCACGCGCACCGGCGCCCCCACCGCGCGCGCCAGCAGCGCGGCATCGGCCGCCACGTCATCGGCGCAGTTGCGACCGTAGCAGCCCGCGGCCTCCATGCGCACCACCTCGACGCTCGTGTCGGCCAGCCGCAGCAGGCGCGCCAGGTCCGCCCGCAGCACGTGCGGGTTCTGCGTGCCGGCGTACACGGTCAGTGCATGCGAGCCGGCCGGTTCACCGTGCCAGAGGGCCAGCGCGCAGGAGGGCCCGATCGAGGCATGCATCTGGTAGGGCCAGGTGTAGCTGCGCGGCATGGACTGGGCGGCGCCGGCCAGGGCGCCCTCGACATCGCCCTCGTCGACCAGGCGGCGCGGCGTGGCCGGGTTGGCGCGCAAGGCCTGGCCGAGGTCGGCCAGCGGGGGCAGGCCAGGCCAGTCGCGCCAGCGCACCTGCAGCTGGGCTGCAGCCTGCTCCGCCTGCTCCTCGCGTTCGGCCACGACGCCTACGAAGTCGCGGATCACCACCACCGCGCGCACGCCGGGAATATGGGCGATCGAAGACTCGTCGACCGACTCGAGCGTGTTGCCTATGAAGTCGCCGTGGTCGGCGCCGGCATAGGGCGGCCGCACCACGCGTCCGTGCAGCATGCCCGGCACGCGCATGTCGTGGACGAAGCTGAGTTCGCCGAAGACCTTGGCGGGAATGTCGACGCGCGGCTGGGACTGCCCAACCACCCGGTATTCGGACACCGGCTTGAGCGGCGCGCCGCCGTCCAGGCGCAGCGTCACGCGCTGGCCCTGCAGCAAATCGCCATAGCTCACCCGAAGCGCGGTGTCGTCGCGCGAGCGAACAACTCCCTGCTCCACCATGAGCTGTGCCGGCGGAACCGCCAGCCGTTCGGCGGCGCGTGCCATCAGAAAGGCCCGCGCCTGCGCGGCCGCCTGGCGCAGCGGCACGGCATGGATCTGGATCGAGGCGCTGGCGATCGTCGGGCCCTGGTTCGGTGCCCGGGCCGTGTCGCCCAACACCATCTCGACCTGGGCCATGGCCACATCGAGCTCCTCGGCCACGATCTGCGCGAGCGCCGTGCGGATGCCGGTTCCCAGGTCCACATGGCCATTGAGAGCGATGACCTGGCCATCGTCCCAGACCGACAGCAGCACCTCCACCCCCTCCTCCGGGTTGGCAGGGATGATGGGCGGCTGGCCGGGTGCCGGCAGTGGGGGCGGCGGCGGATCCCGCGTGACCACGAGCACGCCCTGGGCCTGCAGGAAATCGCGCCGCGTGCGCAGCGCGGACAGACGCGAGTCCGCCTTCATGGCGCCTCCAATTCGTCGGCGCGCTGCCGCTCGAGCCGCTCAAGGATGTCTGACGCGCGCAGCACCGCGCGCACGATCTCGACATGGGTGCCGCAACGGCACAGGTTGCCCGACAAGGCCTGGCGCACCTGCTGATCGGTGGGACGCGGCGTGTGCGCCAGCAGGGCCACCGTCATCATGACCATGCCGTTGAGGCAATAGCCGCATTGCGCAGCCTGTTCGTCGATGAAGGCCTGCTGGACCGGGTGCGGCGTACTGGCGTCGCCCAGGCCCTCCAGGGTCGTGATGTCGCGGCCCGCCAAGCCGCCGGCGGGGATCACGCAGGCGCGCGCGGCCACGCCGTCGACCAGCACGGTGCAGGCACCGCACTGCCCCAGACCACAGCCATATTTGGGACCGTTGAGGCCCAGGTCATTGCGCAGCACGGTCAGCAGCGGCGCGTCGGGCGGCACGGACAGGGCGTGCCGCACGCCGTTGACGCTCAGCACGATCGGGGGAGCTTCGGCGGCCACAGGCTGCATGTGTCAGGGTCAGGTCGCGGCGCCGAGATCGGATATCCTGCGCAGCAGGGCGACCAGCGTCGCGCGCTCGGCCGCGTCGAGATCGGCGAAGGTGTGCTCCGAGATCTGCCTGGCGAAGGGCACGGTCTGCTCGATCATCTGCGCCCCTGCCGGCGTGAGGCTGACGGTCATGTGGCGGGTGTCGCCGGGCACATGGCTGACCATTACCAGGTCCCGCCATTTCAGGCGCTCGACGATGGCGCGCACCGAGACCTCGTCGATGGCGGTGGCGCGCACGATGGCGCCGACCTCACAGGGTCCGCCGTCGCGCACGGCGCACAGGGTCACGAACTGGGCGGCGCTGAGCTGCGCGTCGGGAACGGCCTCCTGGAAGATCGCCACATGCCGCTGGTAGGCTCGGCGCAGCAGGTGGCCGACCTGCTCGGAAAACTGGTAGTCGCTGGAAGGGGTAGAGGAAGACATGGAGGGCTCCGCGGTGGACTGAGGGAATGAGATGGGCTCAGACGCTGAGGTAGGCACGCCGCACCGTTTCGTTGGCGGCCAGCTCGTCCATCGAGCCGCTGTAGCGAATCTGCCCTTTTTCGAGCACGTAGGCGCGGTCGGACACCAGCTCGGCAAAATGCATGTTCTGCTCCGACAGCAGGATGCTCACGCCCTGCGCCTTGAGTTCGAGGATCATGTTCGCCATCTGCTCGACGATGACCGGGGCCACGCCCTCCGAAGGCTCGTCCAGCAGCACCAGGTAGGGGTTGCCCATCAGCGTGCGCGCCACCGTCAGCATCTGCTGTTCGCCGCCGCTCATGCGGCCGCCGGGGCGATCGGGCATCTCGCCCAGGTTGGGGAAAAGCCTGAACAGCTGCTGCGGCGTCCACAGCGGCGCGGCGCTGCCGTCGGGCCACTTGCGGGGCACCTGGCGGCCGACCTCGAGGTTCTCGGTCACCGTCAGGTCGGTGAAGATGCGCCGGTCCTCTGGAACGAAGCCCAGGCCATGCGAGGCCACCTCGTGCGGCTCGCTGTGGGAGATGTCGCGCCCCATGAACGACAGGGTGCCGCGGCGCTTGTCCAGCATGCCCATCACGGCCTTGAGCGTGGTGGACTTGCCCGCCCCGTTGCGCCCCATCAAGGCCACGACCTCGCCGCGCCTGACCTGCAGGTCCACGTCGAACAGGATCTGCGCCGCGCCGTACCAGGCGGCCAGGGCACGCACGTCCAGCAGCAGCTCGCCGCCCATGTTTTCCTCATCACTCATCACGCCGCCTCCTTGATGGACGTTTCCTTCTCGAAGGTCTTTCCGCTGCCGAAGTAAACCTCCTGAACCTTGGGGTGATCGCGGATCTCGTGCGGCCGTCCCTCGGCGATCAGCCGGCCGCGGGCCAGCACGATGGTGCGATCGGCATAGGCGAACACCACGTCCATGCTGTGCTCGGTGAACAGCACGGCCATGCCCCGCTCGACGACCAGGCGCTTGGTCAGGGCCATCAGCTCGTTGCGCTCCTTGGGCGCCATGCCCGCGGTGGGCTCGTCCATCAGCAGCAGCTTGGGGCGGTTGGCCATCGCCACGGCCAGCTCGACGCGCTTGACGTCGCCGTAGGCCAGCACGCTGCACGGCCGGTCGGCCTGCGCCGCCATGCCCACCTGGTCCAGCAGCGCCAGCGCCTCGCTGCGCTTGTGATCGGCTGCCCGGCGCCACATCGAATACAGGCGCTGATCGGCCGAGATCAGCGCCATCTGCACGTTCTCGACCACGGTCAGCGACGCAAAGGTCTCGGCGATCTGGAAGGTACGGCCGACGCCCAGGCGCCAGATCTCGCGCGGCCTGAGGCCCACGAGCTCCACGCCTTCGAGGCGGATCGACCCGGCGTCGGCACGCAACTGCCCGTTCACCATGTTGAAGGTCGTCGACTTGCCCGCGCCATTGGGCCCGATCAGCGCAAGCAGCTCGCCCGCCTGCAGTTCGAAATCGATGCCGTCGACCGCCTTGACCCCTCCGAAGGATTTGCCCAGGCCCGATACTTTCAAAAGGCTCATGACTGGAGCTCCCTGGCTTCACGCCTGCTGTAGACGATCTGACGCACGAAGCCTGCAATGCCTTGCGGGAACAGCAGCACCAGGATCAGGATGATGGCGCCCAGCATGGCGCGCCAGTACTCGGTGTTGCGGGCGATCGTGTCGTGCAGCCAGGTGAACGTCACCGCCCCCACCGCGGGCCCGGCCAGCGTCTGCAGCCCGCCGAGCAGGACCATCACGAGGCCGTCCACCGACTTGCCCACATGCAGGCTCTCAGGCGAGATGCTGCCCTTGGAGAAGGCGAACAGGGCGCCGGCCAGGCCGGCGAACAGCCCGGCCACGACGAAGGCCGTCCACTGGATGCGCTTGACGTCGATGCCGATGGCGTCGGCCCGCAGCGGCGAATCGCGTCCTGCACGCATGGCGTAGCCGAACGGGGAGAACAGGAAGCGCCGCAGCGCCACCACGGCCGCCAACACCAGCGCCAGGGTGAGGTAGTAGTAATGCCGCTTGTCGGCCAGCCATTCGGACGGCCAGACGCCGGTCAGGCCGTTGCTGCCGCCGGTGACGCTGTCCCACTGGTAGGCGATGGCCCAGGCGATCTGGGCGAAGGCCAGCGTCAGCATGGCCAGGTACACCCCGGACAGGCGCACGCTGAACCAACCCACGACCACGGCGCCGACCGCGGCGATCAGGGGTGCGACGAGCAGCGCCGCCTCCATCGGCAGCTGCAGCGAGCGCACCAGCAGCGCCGCGGCATAGGCGCCGAGGCCGAAGTAGGCGGCGTGGCCGAACGAGTGCATGCCGGCCGGCCCCATGATGAAGTGCAGGCTCGCGGCGAACAGCACCGCGATGAGCAGGTCGATCACCAGCACCGTCACGTAGGGCGAGGCCTGCGTCAGCGCCGGCAGCGCGACCAGCACCAGCGCCAGGGCGGCTGCGCCGGCCTTGAACAGGTTGTCGGCGGGCCGCAGCGGCGCTTCGGGTGAGCCGAGGTGGCGGCTCGCCGCCTGCGGCCGGCCCATCAGCCCCCAGGGCCGCACGACCAGCACCACGGCCATCACCAGGAATTCGACCACCAGCGTCAGCTTGGAAAACGAGATGCTGAAGCCGAACAGCTCCACCAGCCCCAGCCAGATGCAGATGGCCTTGAGCTCGGCGATCAGCAGCGCGGCGACGAAGGCGCCAGGTATCGAGCCCATGCCGCCGACCACGACGACCACGAAGGCCGCGCCTATGGTGTGCAGGTCCATCTCCAGGTTGGCGGGCTCGCGCGGCAACTGCAGCGCCCCACCCAGGCCGGCCAGCATCGCGCCCAGTGCGAACACGGCGGTGAACAACCAGGCCTGGTTGACGCCCAGCGCGCCAATCATCTCGCGGTCCTGCGTGGCCGCCCGCACCAGGGTGCCCCAGCGGGTGCGCGTGAGCAGCAACCACAGCAAGCCCAGCACCAGCGGGCCGACGACGATCAATAACAGGTCGTAGGCCGGGAACTGGCGATCCAGGATGGTCACCGAACCCGACAGTCCGGGGGCACGCGGCCCAAGCAGTTCTTCGGGTCCCCAGACCCACAGCACCGCATCCTTGATGACCAGCACCAGCGCAAAGGTGGCCAGCAGCTGGAACAGCTCCGGCGCACGGTAGATGCGCCGCAGCAGCAAGACCTCCACCAGCGCGCCGAGCGCCCCCACGGCCAGCGCCCCGAGCAGCAGGGCGGGCCAGAAGCCGAGACCGCTGCCCAGACGCTCCACCAGCGAATACGCGATGTAGACGCCGGCCATGTAGAACGAGCCGTGCGCGAAGTTGACGATGCGCGTCACGCCGAAAATCAGCGACAACCCCGCCGCCACGAGGAACAGCGAGGAGGCACCAGCCAGTCCATTGAGGAGCTGGACGAAAAAACCTGAGAAGCTCATGGGACGACCCTAGGGTTATCGGGGGAGCGGAAGGGGCGCCGTCACTCGGCCGGCCGCAGCTTCTTGACCTCGTCGGCGGAGGGCAGGAACTTGGCGCCGTCGAGGTATCGGTAGTTCACCATGACGCCCTTGCCGCCTTCGTTCTTGGTCCGTCCCACGTAGCCGCCCATCGTGGATTGATGGTCCTCGCTGCGGTAGGTGATCATGCCGAACGGAGTGGACACCTGCAGGCCCTTGAAGGCGGCGATCAGCTTCTCGGTCTCGGTGGACTTGGCCTTCTTCATGCCTTCCGCCAGCGACTTGATCGCGCTATAGCCGACGATAGAACCCAGGCGCGGCGACTCCTTGAACCGGCCCTCGTAGGCAGCCAGGAAGGTCTTGTGCTCGGGCGTCTGTATGCCGTACCAGGGGTAGCCCGTGACCAGCCAGCCATTGGGCGCCTCGTTCTTGAGCGGGTCCAGGTACTCCGGCTCGCCGGTCAGCAGGCTCACCACCTCGCGGCCCTGGAACAGGCCCCGCGTGTTGCCTTCGCGCACGAACTTGGAGAGGTCGGCACCGAACAGCACGTTGAAGATCGCATCGGGCTTGGCATCGGCCAAGGCCTGAACCACGCTGCCTGAGTCCACCTTGCCCAGCGGCGGCGCCTGCTCGGCGACGAATTCGACATCCGGCTGGGCGGCCTTGAGCAGCTGCTTGAAGGTGGCGGCGGCCGACTGCCCGTACTCGTAGTTGGGATAGACCAGCGCCCAGCGTTTCTTCTTGAGCGCCGCCACGTCGGGCACCAGCATGGCCACCTGCATGTAGGTCGAGGGGCGCAAGCGGAAGGTGTAGCGGTTGCCGTTCTGCCAGACGATCTTGTCGGTCAGCGGCTCGCCGGCCAGGAAGAAGACCTTCTTCTGCTTGGCGAAATCGGTCAGCGCCAGGCCTATGTGCGACAGGAACGAACCCGTCAGCACGTCCACCTTTTCCCGGGACATGAGCTCCTCGGCGACCCGCACGGCGTCGCCCGGGTTGGCGTTGTCGTCCCGCGTGATCAGCTCGAGCTTGCGGCCGTTGATGCCGCCGGCCGCGTTGATCTCCTCGACTGCGAGTTCCATGCCCTTCTTGTAGGGCTCGAGGAAGGCGGGCTGCGCCTTGTAGCTGTTGATCTCGCCGATCTTGATGACGCCCTGCGCGTGCGCAGGCATCGTGAAGGCGGCCACGCAGGCGCCGAGAAAGGCCGCATTCACCGCGTGCCGTAAGGATTGCATCGTCATCGTCTTCTCCTGGTTACGCCAATTGAGAGTGGGAAACTTGCGCGGATCGCGAGCGCTCAGCGCAGGCCGTCTTCGCCCTTGATCTCTTGCACCTGCAGGCCGCCGACACGCGGCAGCGGCCGGCCGCCGTCCGTGACCACGACCGCGACCACGATCTCGTCGGCCCTGGGCGCGTCGCTCACACGCGCCTCCATCGCGTCGAAATGGCTGCGCACGTAGGCGGCGTCCTTGTGACCGAGCGGCACGTCGATCGCGGTGCCGAGGCCGCCCCGCTTCTTGCTCGAGGGCACGAGCGCCGCCCCCTTCTCGACCGCCTGGCGCAGCGGCGCCCCGAGCTTGGGGTGCAGGATGGCGGCGGCGTGCTCGAGCTCGCCCGCCTCGCCGACGATCGCGGCCTTGCCATAGCTGTGAGCCTGGCCCGGCGCGATGCCCAGGGCCTGCACACATTTGCGGCCCAGCAGGCCGCCCAGTTCTTCGCCGACGGCGATCAGCTCGTCGAGGTTCTCGACATAGCGTCCCGCGCAGGGGTTGGCGATGACGGCCATGGCGAGCGCCTTGCGCACCGGCGGGTTGACCGTCTGCCCCAACTCGATGCGGGTCTCGTCGATCTGGACGATCAGTTTGCGGATCTGTGCGGACATGGTGTGCCTTCTTGGTCGATAGGGGTTGATGCGGGGCCCGCGCTCAGCGCAGACCGTCCCATTTGGAGATCTGTTCGGCCCGCAGGCCGCCCACGCGCGCGTGCACCCGCGGCCCCGTGCTCATGGCCAGGATGAAGACGATCTCGCCGGACAGCGGGGCGCCCGGCACGCGCACCTCGATCGCGTCGAAATGGCTGCGCACGTAGCTGGCGTTGATGTGCGTCAGCGGGACGTCGAGCGTCGCCCCCGGCCCGCCCACCTTCTTGGTCGAAGGCACGATGGACAGGGCGTTGCCGGGCTGGCCTTTCTTGTCCTCGGCCTCGCCCCTGGCGTAGGCGGCGCGGTCGCCCTTCCAGCCGAGCAGCTCCCGCATCGCGTAGCCGCCCGGCACATGCCACAGCGCGCCGTGCTCGAGCTCGCCCGCGGCCCCGACGATGGCGCCCTTGCCGTAGGCCTCGATGCGTTCGGACGGCACCTCCATGGCCGAGCACAGCCGCCGCGCCATGTCCACGCCCACCTCGCCCAGCGCGTCCATCATCGGCAGGATGTCGGGCTCGTAGCGCCCGGCAAAGGGATTGGTCAGCACCGCGGCGATCGCGCCGCGGCGCAGGGGAGCGGCCGCCACCGGCCCGAACTCGTGGTGAATGTCCTCCACATGGGTGTGGATGCGTCGTATCTCGATCATCTTCGTTTCCTTCGTCTGTGATCAATGCGCGAGAGCGGGTGCCGGCGGCGCCAGCTCGACCGCTGCGCCGCCGGTGCTGATCACCCGGCCCTGGCACACCAGCGCGCTGGACCAGATCAGCCCCTGGGATTGCAACTTGCGTGCCTGCGCCAGGCCCGCCGCGAGCGCACGCTGCACCGTTTCGGCGTCCAACGCCGGCACGTTCACCGTCACCGGGATGTCGCCCAGGTCGCTGTCGTCCTTGAGTGCGCTCGCGGGCCGGCGCTCGATGCGCGGATCGTCGACATCGACCGCGTTGGCGATCACCGTGGCCGCCGCATCGGCCTGAGCCGCCGTGGCGGCCAGCACCGTCACGCTGTCGGCGATGCCCAGCGAGAAGCTGCGCCCGCGCCAACCGCTGGTCGCGATGCCGCGCACCGGCATCGCATGGCCCACCTCGAAGCGACCGTCGATCTCTATGCCATCGCGCAGCTGGCGCAGGTCCAGGCGCGCCAGATCGGAGAACATGCCGACCCGCACCGACTGCCCAGGCGTCAGGTGCAGCGCAATGTCTCCGCCGTTGTTGACCCATGCCCGTTCGACGCCCTCGCGCTCGTAGGCGGCGATCAATTCCTGCGCCACCGCGCCCGCCACCGCCGCCATGGGCGTGATGTAGCGGTCGCGATACGGTCTGCAGGCCTGCCACATGCGCCGCGCCACGCGGCCGCGCAGGGGGCAACCCGCCGCCACCGGACGGCGCAGCAAGGGCAATTCGGCCACGAGCTCGTCGAGCAGCTGCGTGAAGCGCTGCCAGGCCGACTCGTGCGCCGCGGCGACAGCGCCGGCCTGGCCCTCTGCCTCTATCACGATGTCCATGGGCCCGTGCTGGAAATGCCAGCGGCCCGGTGACAATGCGGTACGTTGCGCAGACATGATGCACCTCATCCCAGCAGCGGCGGCCGGCCCAGCGGCCAGGGGTTCGCGGCGGCGATCCCCGTCCAGCGACGCGCGGTCGGCGCACCGTCGTTGTGCCAGGCCCCACGGCGCAGCACCTCCTCCAGCGTGCGCACCTGCTCCATGTGTCCACCCAGTGCGCGGTAGTCCTCGCGCCGCATGCTGAACTCGATCGGCGCCACGATGGCTGGCGTGGGCACGGTGCCGAAACTGTTGTCGGGCATGCGCATCACGTCGACCATCACGGTGATGCCGCCTCCCGGCCACACATAGGCCGGCGCCCCTCCGCAGGTCACGTTGACCAGCGCCTGCTTGATGGACCGGGTGAGCAGCACGGGGTTCTCCGTCACCCCCGCCCGCAGACTACCGCCCGCGCCGCCGAGGAACAGCACTGTGGTCAGCGAGGGCTCGCAGTTCTCGCCGATGCGGTCCACCACGGCGCGCACGTCGGCGGGCATCTCCTGCTCGCGCGGCGTCAGCGTTTCATCGAGCACGTACCAGGCTGCGTGTTCGCCGGTGGTCGACGTCATCAGCAGGCGCAGCCCCGGCCAGGCGACCTCGGGCTCCCAGCCCTCGATGATCGACAGGGGATCGGCGATGTCGGTACCGCCCCATCCCGTACCGGGATTCGCCACCTGGAAGTAGCGCCCGGGCGTCGACTTGCGCCCCCTCATCATGATGCCCGAAGGGCGCATGTCCAGGCAGCGGCCGGCCTGGTGGGGGGTCAGCACGCCGGTGATGTGGTCGTCGACCACGACCACCTCGTCCACGCGGCCGAACAACTGCTTGGCGAAGATCCCCACCGTGGCGGACCCGCAGCCCACGCGCATGCGCTGCTCCTCGACCCCGTTGACGATGGGCGGGCGACCCGCCTGGATCACAAGCTGCGCCCCGCCGTCTATGGTCAGCTCCACCGCCCGCTTGTTGCCCAGCGCCTCCATCATCTCGACCGTGATCCGCCCCTCCTTCTTGCTGCCGCCGGTTAGGTGATGCACACCGCCCAGGGACAGCATCTGGGACCCGTATTCGGCCGTGGTGACATGGCCCACGACCTCGCCCTTGCTGCGCACATTGGCCTGCTCGGGGCCGAGGTAGCGGTCGGTGTCGATCTTCACCTTGAAGCTGCAGTAGCTGAAGATGCCCTCGGTGACCACCGTCACCATGTCGACGCCGTCGACCTTGGAGCCCACGATGAAGGGGGCGGGCTTGTAGTCCGGATAGGTCGTCGACGATCCCACGCCGGTCACGAAGACCTCGTCGGCCAGCAGCAGGTCGCCGCTCCAGTCGGCGACGGCCTGCGCATCCTCGTGTGCCGCCGCGCCATCCGCCTCGCCTGGCGCCGGCAAAGCCGCCCGCCCCTCGAAAGGCACCAGCCGTCCGTCGCCGCCGGCCAGCGTCTTGCGCAGCAGCACCACGGGGTCGACCCGCACCAGGACGCCGCCGTGATTGGCATAGCGGTCGCAGGCGCCGGTGCGCCCGGGACCGATCTGGCACAGCACAGGACAGGCGTTGCATTCGACCTTGTCGCCGGCCATGCGCTCGTTGCGCAGGCGCGCCCGCTCCAGCACCTGCGGCAGCGGCGGCTCGTCCATGCCCGGCAAGCCATCGGTCTTGGTGTGTTCAGTCATCGAAGAACCTTTCATGTCGGAGCACTCACCCTTGTTGCCCCCGATACTTTCATGTAGTATTCGCTTAACCAACGTGTTGCGAATGCTACATGAAAAATAATGTAGTGCAACTTCTGAAAGAAGGCAACGAGTTTTTCCCCTAAGGCCTGACTGGCAAGACAAAGGAGACCAATATGACCCATGTGGTGACTGACAGCTGCATCCGGTGCAAGTACACGGACTGCGTCGACGTATGCCCGGTGGACTGTTTTCGCGAGGGACCAGAGTTCCTGGTCATCGACCCCGACGAGTGCATCGACTGCGCGGTGTGCATTCCGGAATGCCCGGTCAATGCCATCTACGCCGAGGAGGACACGCCGGGCGGGCTGCAGTCCTTCGTCGAAATCAACCAGCGACTGTCCAAGCAGTGGCCGTCCATCACGAAGCGCAAGGAGCCGCTTCCCGACGCCGAGCGCTGGAAGGACGTGAGCGGCAAGCTCGCGCAGACCCAGGCTTGACCACACCACCCACAGGAGTCCCAGCATGAGCGCACTCATTGAAGAACGCGTACTGAGCGTCCACCACTGGACCGACCGACTGTTCAGCTTCACGACCACGAGGGATCCCGCGCTGCGGTTCAGCAACGGCCATTTCACGATGATCGGCCTGCGCGTCAGCGAAAAGCCCCTGCTGCGCGCCTACAGCATCGCGAGCGCCAACCACGAGGAGCATCTGGAGTTCCTCAGCATCAAGGTCGACGACGGCCCGCTGACCTCGCGCCTGCAGCACATCCAGGTCGGCGACACCGTGATCGTCGGCCGCAAGCCCACCGGCACCCTGGTGGTCGACTACCTTCTTCCCGGCAAGCGGCTTTACATGCTGGCCACCGGCACGGGCCTCGCACCGTTCATGAGCATCGTGCGCGACCCCGCCACCTACGAGAAGTTCGAGCAGGTCATCCTGGTGCACGGCGTGCGCATCGTCGACGAGCTGGCCTACCACGACCTGCTGCTGGAGCACCTGCCCTCGCACGAGTTCCTGGGCGACATGGTCTCCAGCCAGCTGCGTTACTACCCCACGGTGACGCGCGAGGACTTCCGCAACACCGGCCGCATTCCCGACCTGATCGAAAGCGGCAAGCTGTTTGCCGACCTCGGCGTGCCCGAGCTCGACCCGGCAGAGGACCGCGTGATGATCTGCGGCAGCCCCGGCATGCTGCGCGACCTCAAGCACCTGCTGGAACGCAGGGGCTTCAACGAAGGCAACACCTCGAAGCCGGGCGACTTCGTCATCGAGCGCGCGTTCGCGGAGCAATGAACGCTGCGGGACTGCGAGGCGCGCTCACAGGCCCTTTGCACCCACCGGCGACAATCAAGCGCTCAAGAGGAGGCCCCAAGCATGAACACACGAAGCACTGCACGCGCCGCAGCAGGCCGGTCCGGAACGGCCCGCAAGCCGGGCGTGAGGGAACTGGCGGCGCAGGCCACGCGCGACAGCCTGCTGCGCGCGGCGATCAAGGTCTTTTCCAAGCAGGGGCTGGACGGCGGCAGCGTCGAGCAGATCTCCAAGGCGGCGAAATCCTACGACCGCATGATCTATTACTACTTCGGCAACAAGGAGGGCTTGTACCTCGCCGCGCTGGAAGAGATCTACCGCCGCTTCAACGACGCAGAGTCCGCACTCGAACTGAACTTGGAGCAGCCCGTCGCATCGCTGCAGGCCGTGGTCCGCTTTATCCTGAACTACTACCGGAAGAACCCGGAGTTCGTGGCGCTGCTCAACACTGAAAACATGCATCGCGGCAAGCACATCGGCAAGTCGCTGCGCGCGCGCGAGTATTCGTCTCCGGCCATCGGCGTCATCGAGCAGCTGCTCAAGAGCGGGGCGGCCCAGGGCATGTTCCGAAACGACCTGTCGGCGCGCGACCTGTACCTGATGATCGCCGCGCTCGGCTACTTCTACCAGTCCAACCGCTTCACCCTCTCCGCCTTCCTCGGCGAGAACCTCGACGCGCCCGAGGCGACCGCGCACTGGGAGGCCTTCGTCACCGACGCCGTGCTGCGCACGGTCGCATCCCATTCCATTGAAGCCTTGCAAGGCCTCGACGCGCCATCCGCGCCAGGGGCCTCCCCCCAAGCCACCTAGCATTGAAGGAGAAACCCATGGCTGACGCAGCAATCTCGGAAAAACCCGGCAAGCTGGTCATCAGGAACATCGGCCTGCTGCTGTCGGGCGACATCGACCGGCCCATCCTGGACGCCGACACCATCGTCGCCCGTGACGGCCTGATCGTGGCCGTCGGCAAGGAAGCCGACTGCGACACCGCCGAGCCCGATGTCCTGATCGACGCGCGCAAGACCTGCGTCAGTCCCGGACTGATCGACAGCCACGTGCATCCGGTGTTCGGCGACTGGACGCCCCGTCAGGGCCAGATCGGCTGGATCGACTCGACCATGCACGGCGGCGTGACCACCATGATCTCCGCCGGCGAGGTGCATCTGCCCGGGCGCCCCAAGGACATCGTCGGCCTCAAGGCCCTGGCCATCACGGCGCAGCGCGCCTTCGACAACTTCCGCCCCGGCGGCGTGAAGGTGCTGGCCGGCGCGCCCGTCATCGAGAAGGGCATGACCGAGCAGGACTTCAAGGACCTGGCCGAGGCCGGCGTCAAGCTGCTGGGCGAGGTCGGCCTCGGCTCGGTGAAGGCCGGCGAGGAGGCGCAGCGCATGGTGGCCTGGGCACGCAAGTACGGCATACAGAGCACCATCCACACCGGAGGCCCCTCGATTCCGGGCTCCGGCCTGATCGACAAGGATGTGGTGCTGGAGGCGGATGCCGACATCATCGGCCACATCAACGGCGGCCATACCGCCCTGCCCGAGGCCCATGTCTGCGAGCTGTGCGAGAAGTCCACGCGCGGCATCGAGATCGTGCACAACGGCAACGAGAAGGTGGCGATCGCCGCAGCCCAGGCGGCGATACAGCTCAAATGCCCGCACCGCGTGATCCTTGGCACCGATGGGCCCGCCGGGTCGGGCGTGCAGCCCTTGGGCATCCTGCGCATGATCGCGCTGCTGTCGAGCCTGGGCGGCCTGCCGGCCGAGCTGGTGTTCTGCTTCGCCACCGGCAACACCGCTCGCATGCGCGGACTCAATTGCGGCCTGGTCGAGGCCGGGCGCGCCGCGGACTTCGTCTTCATGGACCGCGCCCAGCACTCGGCCGGCAAGGACCTGCTGTCCAGCGTGCAGCTTGGCGATATCCCTGGCGTGGGCATGGTGGTGATCGACGGCATCGTGCGCTGCGGACGCAGCCGCAACACGCCGCCAGCCACCGAAGTTCCGGTGGTGCAGACGGCGCATTGAGCGCATTTGGCTCGCAGCTGTTTTCTATAAGGAACCCAAGATGAAAATCCTCGTCCCCGTCAAACGCGTGGTCGACTACAACGTCAAGGTGCGCGTCAAGTCCGACGGCAGCGGCGTCGACCTGGCCAACGTCAAGATGAGCATGAACCCCTTCGACGAGATTGCCGTCGAGGAGGCCGTGCGCCTCAAAGAAAAAGGCGTGGCCACCGAAGTCATCGCCGTCTCCTGCGGCGTGGCCCAGTGCCAGGAAACCCTGCGCACCGCCATGGCCATCGGCGCCGACCGCGCCATCCTGGTCGAGACCAGTGAGGAACTGCAGCCCCTGGCCGTGGCCAAGCTGCTGGCGGCCCTGGTCGAGAAGGAAAAACCCGGCCTGGTGATCCTGGGCAAGCAGGCCATAGACGACGACGCCAACCAGACCGGCCAGATGCTGGCGGCTCTCGCCGACCTGCCCCAGGCCACCTTCGCCTCCAAGGTCGAAGTGGCGGGCGACAAGCTCAGCGTCACGCGCGAGATCGACGGCGGCCTGGAAACCCTGTCCCTGTCCCTGCCGGCCGTGGTCACCACCGACCTGCGCCTGAACGAGCCGCGCTACGTGACCCTGCCCAACATCATGAAGGCCAAGAAGAAGCCGCTGGACAACGTCAAACCGGAAGAGCTCGGCGTCGATGTGACCCCGCGCCTGAAGACCCTCAAGGTCGCCGAGCCGCCCAAGCGCGGCGCCGGCATCAAGGTGCCCGACGTCGCCACCCTGGTCGACAAGCTCAAGAACGAAGCCAAGGTCATCTGAGGCAAGGAACAGGAGAAACACCATGACCGCACTCGTCATTGCCGAACACGACAACGCCTCCATCAAGGGCGCCACGCTCAACACCGTCACCGCCGCGGCAGAAATCGCCAAGCTGGGCGGCGGCGAGGTCCATGTGCTGGTGGCAGGCCACAACGCAGGCTCCGCCGCCCAAGCCGCCGCAAGAATAGCCGGCGTCGCCAAGGTGATTCACGCCGACGGCGAAGCCCTGGCCCATGGCCTGGCCGAGAACATCGCCGCCCAGGTGCTGGCCCTGGCACCGGCCTACAGCCACATCCTGTTCCCGGCGACGGCCGGCGGCAAGAACTGCGCCCCGCGCGTGGCCGCCAAGCTGGACCTGGCCCAGGTCAGCGAGATCACCAAGGTGGTCGCCCCCGACACCTTCGAGCGCCCGATCTACGCCGGCAACGCGATTGCCACCGTGCAGAGCCTGGACGCCCAGAAGCTGATCACCGTGCGCAGCACCGGCTTCGACGCCGCGGATGCCCAAGGCGGCAGCGCCGCCATCGAGACCATTGCCGCAGCCGCCGACAGCGGCAAGAGCAGCTTCGTGTCCAGCGAGATCGCCAAGAGCGAGCGCCCCGAGCTGACCGCGGCCAAGATTGTGGTCTCGGGTGGCCGGGCCCTCGGATCGGCCGAGAAGTTCAACGAAGTCATCACCCCGCTGGCCGACAAGCTCGGCGCGGCGATCGGCGCGAGCCGCGCGGCGGTCGATGCGGGCTACGCCCCCAACGACCTGCAGGTCGGCCAGACCGGCAAGATCGTGGCGCCGCAGCTCTACATCGCCTGCGGCATCTCCGGGGCGATCCAGCACCTGGCGGGCATGAAGGATTCCAAGGTGATCGTGGCGATCAACAAGGACCCGGAGGCGCCGATCTTCAGCGTCGCCGACTATGGGCTGGAGGCCGATTTGTTCCAGGCTGTGCCGGAACTGGTCGAGGCACTCTGAGCCTGCCGCTGGCGACGCTCTCCGGCCTCGCCTGCATACGCATCGACGGATGGCGAGCGATGCGCCGCGTCACGGGGGCGCCTACCGAATTCGCTCCAGATGGTCCATGACCACGTCGCAGATGTGGTCGCCCCAGGCGTTGAGTCGGCCGGCCTCCATCAGATCGGCATCTAGCCAGCGCGAAGTCGTGTATTGGTTGGCCACGTAGAAGAAGCCGAGCGACATCACGGTCATCAGCATGCTCTGAGGGTCGGCGTCCTGCCGGAAGACCCCCTTCTTCTGGCCCGCCTCAAGAACTTCCTGAATGCGCTCGATCAAGGGCAGCAAGGTGCCCTTGATCTTGGTCGACTTCTTCAAGTACTTGGCGCGCAAGAGGTTCTCGGTGACGACCAATCGCACGAGCTCGGGGTGATGGAGATAGTGCTCCCATGAATGGCGGATCAGCTGCCGCATGCCCTGGACCGGATCGCGCTCGTCCATGTCGAAACTGCGCTGGGCCGCAATCAGTTCGGCGTATACGTGCTCAAGCACAGCCTGGTACAGGCGCTCCTTGCTTCCGAAATAGTAATAGAGCATCCGGTCCACGGTCTTGGCCCGCTTGCTGATCCGATCGATCCGTGCGCCCGAAAAGCTGTGCTCCGCGAACTCCGCAACGGCTGCAGCGAGGATGCGCGCCTGAACCTCCTCCGGGCTTCGCCTGCGCTTGGTCGGCCGTGTCGGCGCACCATTGGCCCTTACAGACTTGGCGGCTGATGCCTTCCTGGCCGCGGGCGCGCGTGTCTTGGCCCCCTCCAGCGATGCGGAACCATCGTTCATTGTTTGCATATCAGTACCTCGGTTGGCATCGGAGCGAGCCAGGTCAGAAATCCCGCGCAGGCCCAAGACCCAGCCCCGTCCGGAAGGGGCGCACCATCGCGCCCCTCGATAGAGAGGCCGCCGACCGCACAAACGGAGAGGGTCCGCCTCAGTTTACAGGATTCATTTTATGGAGTATCTTCTACATAAATAAAGGAAATACACCAAACATATCATGTACCGGATGCTCGCCGAGAGGCTTGTTTGCGACAACACCTTCCTGACAAGGAGTGCACGAATGAAACGCGTTCTGAGAATCACCGCTTTGCTGGCCACGCTTTGGGCCGCATTGGCCAGTCCGTCCCACGCACAGCCGATCAAGATCGGCGAGATCAACAGTTACAAGGCACTGCCGGCCCTGATGGGGCCCTATCGCAAGGGGTGGGAGCTCGCCCAGGACGAAATCAACGGCAGTGGCGGACTGCTTGGGCGCAAGGTCGAGACCATCTTCAGGGACGACAACGCCAATGCCGGCGACGCGGTGCGCGTGGCCGAGGAACTCCTTTCTCGGGAGCGGGTTGACGTTCTTGCGGGCGTGACGCTGTCGAACGTCGGGCTGGCGGTGGCAGACTTCGCGAACCAGCGCAAGGTCTTCTTTCTCGCCTCCGGCCCGTTGAGCGACAAGGTCGTCTGGGAAAGCGGCAACCGCTACACCTACCGGCTTCGCTCGGGAACGCACGCTCTGGCCGCCTCCGTCGTCGACGAAGCGGCCAGGTCGAAGAAGAAGCGCTGGGCCTTGGTTTACCCGAACTACGAATATGGACAGGCGGCCGCCTCCACCTTCAAAGCCGCGCTGAAGAAGGCCCAACCCGACGTCGAGTTCGTGGCCGAGCAGGCGCCGCCGTTTGGCAAACTGGACGCGGGTGCCGTTGTCCAGGCGCTGGAGGATGCCAGGCCCGATGCGATATTCAACGTCCTGTTCGGCGCCGATCTCACGAAGTTCGCTCGCGAGGGCAAGACGCGAGGCCTGTTCAAGAACCGCCTGGTGGTCAGTCTGCTGACGGGCGAGCCTGAGTACCTCGACCCGCTCAAGGACGACGCACCCGAGGACTGGCTCGTCACCGGTTACCCCTACCAGCAGATCTCCACGCCGCAGCACCAGGCCTTCCTGACCGCGTACCAGAAGAAATACAACGACTACCCGCGCCTGAACTCTGTCGTCGGCTACGCCACCATGAAGGCCATCGCAGCCGGCATTCGGAAGGCGGGCTCCGTCGACACCGAGAAACTGGTCGCTGCCTTCAAGGGACTGAACTTCGATTCACCCTTCGGACCGGTGGTTTTCAGACCCCAGGACAACCAGTCCACGCTGGGCATCTACGTCGGCCGCACCGCGCTGAAGGAAGGCAAAGGCTACATGAGGACCGGCACTTACATCGACGGCTCGAAGCTCACGCTCTCCGACGATGAGATCGCCAAGCTCAGGACCGTCAAGTGATGCGCCTCGCGTCATGTTCGACCCATCGATCCTTTGAAACGAGAATGCCATGAGCAACTACGTCTTGAATACCTGGTACCCGCTGACCTGGTCGCGCAACGTGGGCCACGCCCTGACGGCGCACCAGATCCTGGAACAGCAGGTGGTTCTGTACCGAACCGAAGGCGGCAAGGTGATCGCCATGGAGGATGCCTGTCCCCACCGCCTTCTTCCGCTCTCGATGGGCAAGCTCAGGGGCGATGCCATCGAGTGCGGCTACCACGGGATGACCTACGACTGCTCCGGAAAGTGCGTGCGTGTTCCCGGACAGGACTTGATCCCCTCCAGCGCCTTCGTCAGAACCTATCCGATCCACGAGAACATGGGCCTGGTCTGGATCTGGATGGGCGACCCCGCCATGGCCGACCCGGGCAAGGTGTTCGACCTGCCCCAATACCACGACCCCCGCTGGAGCGCCGTGGAAGGCGATGCCCTCGAGATCAAGGCCAACTACCTGAACCTGGCCGACAACCTGTGCGACCCGGCGCACGTCAGCTTCGTGCACCTGAGCACGCTGGGCAACGCGGCGAGCGAAGACGTCCCCGTGCACTCTGAGCAGCAAGACGGCAAGGTGGTGACATGGCGCTGGGTCATCGACGCCCCGCCCATCCCGCTGTTCGCGAAGCACGGCCATTTCAAGGGCAATGTGGACCGCTGGCACTACTATTACTACCATGCCCCGAGCATCGCCGTGATCGACTTCGGCAGCGCGGAAACCGGCACCGGCGCGCCTGAAGGCAGGCGGGACAACTGCATCCAGATCTTTGCCTGCCATTTCATTACCCCCGTCGATCAGGATACTTGCATCGACCATTGGCTGCACGTGAAAAACTTCCAGGCAGACGCTCAGGTCAACGCGGAGCTTTCGGCCGACTTCCGGGTGGCGTTTTCCGAAGACAAGACGATTCTCGAGGCCATTCAGCGCAACGAGCGCCGCCTCCCCTCCCGCCGGACCGTCAAGATTGCCATCGATGCCGGATCGCAGCGGATGCGCCGCCTGGTAGAGCGCATGCGTGAAGCCGAGGCACCTACAGCATGAGCGGCTCCGCACCCTTCCTGCTGGGATGCAATGGCCGAGGGGTCCAGTTGTCGTCCCTAGAGCGCCCCGTGCAACTCGAGGAGCTGCCGATCCGGGAGCAGTTTCGCCTCGTCAATCAAGCTGGGGTGTTCGACTACTTCGACCGTCTCCCGCTGCGCAGCCAACTGCCCGAGTACCTTGAGGCGATCGACGAGTTCGATCTGCCGGTGCATACCTGCAGTTGGTTCTATCGTCTCGGCGACCCAGCCGACGAGGCGCTGCTGCTGGACAACCTGAAGGTCTGCCGGGAGGTCGGGGCGAAGGTCCACAACATCATGACCTTCACGCACCACAGCGATGGCCATGTTCTGACAGACACCGAGATCGTAGACCACTACCTTGCGGTCTACGATGCCGGCATGAAGCTGGGCGTCGAGCCCAGCTTCGAGCTCCACGTCAACATGTGGACCGAGGACTTTCTGCGCGTCGAGAAGCTGGCGCGCAAGGTGCAGGACCACGGTGTGCCGTTCAACTTCACGCTCGACTATAGCCACGTCAATTTCAAGATCAACAACCCAAAAGAGCTCGATCGTTCTGGCGTGCGCGAGGCCGTGGCCCGTGGCGAGCTGATCCTCGACCCGTTTGAGCCGGGCTCCCTGTGCGAGCGCTGGCTCGAACTCAACATCGTCAAATGGACCCAGCTGCGCAGCGTCGCGCCGAACCAGCCCAGGAACCTCTGGCATCACAACGAGGACGGCCAGTTCGCGCGCGGGATTCAATACCCGATGATCAAACCGGCACCGGGTGAGTGGCATTCGCCGTGGAACGCCTACCTGCTCGAACCCTCGAAGGAAGCCATTCGCAAGGTGCTGCGCTACCACGTCACCCATCCGGAAAGTCCGCTGCGTTTCATCACCACGGAAATGATCAACCTTCCGGACTACGGCCTGGGCGCCCGCTACAACCTGTTCGAGCAGAACGTTGCTGCGGCGAAATTCATTCGCCGCGCCTGGGAAGAGACGCTGGCGCTTCATGCCGCCGGACTGTTGTCCCCCCCCTTTGAAGACCACACACACCCATGAAAACCAAAGCTGCTGTTGCGTGGAAAGCCGGCGCGCCATTGACCGTCGAGGAAGTCGACCTCGACGGGCCCCGCGCACTGGAAGTCCTGATCGAAGTCAAGGCGACCGGCATCTGCCATACCGACTACTACACGCTCTCTGGCGCGGACCCGGAAGGCCTGTTCCCCGCCATCCTCGGCCACGAGGGCGCGGGTGTGGTGGTGGATGTTGGGCTGGGGGTCACCAGCCTCAAGAAGGGCGACCATGTCATCCCGCTCTACACGCCCGAGTGCCGCAACTGCAAGTTCTGCCTCTCGCGCAAGACGAATCTCTGCCAGGCCATTCGCGCGACCCAGGGTCGGGGGCTGATGCCCGACGCGAGCTCGCGCTTCTCGCTCGACGGCAAGCCGCTGTTCCATTACATGGGAACGTCGACCTTCTCGAACCACATCGTCGTGCCGGAAATCGCCGTGGCCAAGGTCAGGGAGGACGCGCCCTTCGACAAGATCTGCTACATCGGATGCGGCGTGACCACGGGCGTGGGCGCGGTGCTGTTCACCGCCAAGGTGGAAGCCGGCGCCAACGTGGTCGTGTTCGGCCTTGGCGGCATCGGCCTGAACGTCATCCAGGGCGCACGCATGGTCGGCGCGGACAAGATCATCGGCGTGGACCTGAACCCTGCCCGGGAAGCCATGGCACGCCAATTCGGTATGACGCATTTCGTGAATCCGAACGAGGTCGACAACGTGGTCGACCAGATCGTGCAACTCACCGACGGCGGCGCCGACTACTCCTTCGAATGCATAGGCAACACCAAGGTGATGCGCCAGGCACTCGAGTGCTGCCACAAGGGCTGGGGCCAGTCCATCGTCATCGGCGTGGCCGAGGCGGGCGCCGAGATCAGCACCCGCCCGTTCCAACTGGTCACCGGACGCGAATGGAAGGGATCGGCCTTCGGCGGCGCGCGCGGGCGCACCGACGTCCCCAGGATCGTCGACTGGTACATGGAGGGCAAGCTGCGGATCGACGAGCTGATCACCCACCGCCTGCCGCTCGAGCGCATCAACGAGGGCTTCGACCTGATGAAGCGCGGCGAGTCGATCCGCTCGGTCGTGGTGTACTGATGGGCCTCGAGCTTCTCGCAGAGCACGGCTGCTTCGGCGGCGTGCAGCGCTTCTACAGCCACCCGTCGGCCGCCATCGGGATGCCCATGCGCTTCTCGGTCTTCCTGCCCCGGCGCGCGCTGCAGGGCGAAACCTGCGCCGCGGTGGTCTATCTTGCCGGCCTGACCTGCACCGAAGAGACGTTCATGGTCAAGGCCGGCGCGCAGCGCGTCGCCGATGCGCTGGGCCTGGTCCTGATCGCCCCCGACACGAGCCCCAGGGGCGCAGGCATCCCTGGGGAGACGGAGCGCTGGGACCTCGGCGCCGGCGCGAGCTTCTACGTCGACGCGACCGAGGCGCCATGGGCCCGGCATTACCGCATGCACAGCTACCTGGCGGCCGAACTCCCCGGCCTGCTCGCCGCCGAGCTGCCCGTGGATGGGAACCGGCTGGGCATCATGGGGCATTCGATGGGGGGTCACGGCGCGCTGGTGCTCGCGCTTCGCAACCCCGACCGGTTCAAGTCCGTCTCGGCATTTGCGCCAGTCGCGGCTCCAAGCCATTGCCCCTGGGGTCAAGTTGCCTTTACCGCCTACCTGGGCCCGGACCCCGAGGTCTGGCGCCGCTACGACGCCTGCGAGCTGATCGCGCAAGCAAAGGCGCCACCGTTCCCGGCAGGCATCCTCGTCGACCAGGGCCTCGGCGACCCTTTTCTCGCGACGCAGCTGCACCCGCACCTGCTGGAGGCGGCCTGCGCGGCCGCCGGCCAGCCGCTCGAGCTGCGGCGACATCGCGGCTACGACCATGGCTACTACTTCATTTCGACCTTCGTCGAAGACCACTTGCGCCGACACGCCACCCAGCTGGCGGCCGGGCGTTGAAAAAACAGGAAGGAGCGCATGATGGACACCACTGCCCATGTCGTGATCGTTGGCGCCGGCCATGCGGGAGGCACGGCGGCCGGGCTGTTGCGTCAGTACGGTTTTGACGGACGCATCACTCTGGTCGGCGACGAAGGCGAACTGCCCTACCAGCGCCCACCGCTTTCCAAGGCGTGGCTGAAAGCAGAGGTCGATGTCGATGCGCTGTATCTCAGGCCCGCCTCTTTCTACGAGCAAAACGAGATCCAGCTGCACCTGGACGAGAAGGCCGTACGCATCGATCCGCGGCGGCGCCGCCTTCACCTCTCGGGTGACAAGACGCTGGCCTACGACAGCCTGATACTCGCAACCGGGGCCCGCGCGCGCCGCCTGCAGATGGCTCACGGCGACAGCGAAGGCATCGTCTACCTGCGTGACATGCGCCACGCTGCCGCGCTCAAGGACCGACTGGCGGGGGCGCGTCGCATGGCGGTGCTGGGTGGCGGCTATGTCGGCCTGGAGGTTGCAGCGACGGCGAGGCAACTTGGGGTGGATGTCCTGGTGATCGAGCGTGAACCCAGACTGCTGGCCCGGGTGGCTTCGGCCCCCGTGTCGGACTTCGTGCTCGGGCTGCATCAGCGCGAAGGCGTGCAGTTCCGCTTCAGGGCGTCCGTGTCGGTACTCGAGTCCCGGCAAGGCCGGCTTGCGGCGCTCGTCCTCGATGACGGAGAAAGGATTGCATGCGACCTGCTCCTGGTCGGCATCGGAGCGGTGCCCAACGACGAGTTGGCGCGTGAGGCGGGACTCGACTGCGAGCAGGGCATCGTGGTCGACGCAACATCCAGGACCTCGCATCCCCACATCTACGCGATCGGCGATGTCACCCGGCGACGGGCGTCCGAGAATGAACTGGCCCCCAGGATAGAGAGCGTCTCCAACGCCCTGGACCAGGCCAGACAGGTCGCCAGTGCGATGGCAGGCCGCACGGTGCCGGCAGCCGAGACGCCCTGGTTCTGGTCGGACCAGTACGCGACGAAATTGCAGAGTGTGGGCCTGCCTAGGCCCACCGACACGACCATCGTACGCCCCTCGGCGAGCGGCAGCGGCCTGGCGGTGCTCCACCTGCGCGACAACGTCTTGCGCGCCGCCGAAACGGTCAACAGCGCGCGCGACTTTCTCCTGGCCAGGCGAGCCATCGCATCGGGATGCGTCGTGGACCCAAGGGCACTCGCCAGCGAGGATGCACCGCTGTCCGCCTTGCTGAGCTGAGCGCTTGCGGCAGGCTCGCCACGCCGGCAGGAATTGAAGAATGGCAAACATCACCTACATCGAATCCACAGGCAAGTCCCACCTTGCCGAAGTCAAAGAAAGTTGGAGCGTCATGAAAGGCGCTGTTCACAACGGCATTCCAGGCATCGTCGGGGAATGCGGTGGCGCCTGTGCCTGCGCAACATGCCATGTGTATGTGGACGACGCCTGGAAGGACCGGCTGCAGCCCATGCAGGAACTCGAGCGCGACATGATCGAATTCGCGCTCGACGTTCGGGCGAACTCCCGGCTGGCCTGCCAGATCACCGTTCAGCCCGAGCTGGACGGCTTGATCGTCCGCATGCCTGAAACGCAGAACGCCTGATCCCCCGTACCGCGGCGCTCGCTGGCGTCGCCTCCACGGTCGGACAAGGCTCCGCTGGGGAAGTCGCCCCAAGGTGAATGATGCAGTTGGCTCAGGAAGGGGGGCGAGTCCATCGCCCTGGCACCAGCTGCCCCCTACAATGCCCGGGACCACCCATGAGCAGCCTGATCCTCACCCTGCCCGCCAGCGACGCCGACCCCCAGGCCGGCTACGCCTATGCGCTGACGCCCGACGGCCAGCAGCTGGGCAGCCATGCGAGCGCGCCGGCCGCGCTGCTGCCGGCGCCCGGCCGCGGCGGCGAGGTCGTGGCCGTGGTGCCGGCCGGGCGGCTGTCCTGGCACAGCGTGGAATTGCCGCGCGGCGTGGGCCCGGGTTCGACGCGCCTGCGCCCGGTGCTGGAGAGCCTGCTCGAGGACCGGCTGCTCGACGAGCCGGAACAGCTGCACCTGGCCCTGGCGCCCGACGCGTCCGCCGGCGCACGCGCCTGGGTGGCCGCCTGCGACCGCGCCTGGCTGCGTGGCCACCTGCAGGCGCTGGAAGCCGCGCAGCGGCCGGTCGCGCGCATCGTGCCCGAGCTGGCGCCGGCCACCGGCCCCACGCAGTGCCACGCGGTGGGCGAGCCCGGGCAGGCCAGCCTGCTGCTTACCGGCGAGGCCGCAGGCGGCACCGTGCTGGTGCTGCCTTTGAGCGCCGCCGCGCTCTCGCTGGCTGCGCCCGAGATCGAAGCGCACGGCCTGCTGACGGCCGAGCCCGGCCTGGCGGCCGAGACCGAGCAGCTGCTGCAGCGCAAGGCCGAGCTGCGCACGCAGCCGCAGCGCGCGCTGTTGGCGACGCAGTCCGCCTGGGACCTCGCACAGTTCGAATTCGGCGGTTCGGGCCGCCACCGCGCCGCAAGGCGGCTGGCCGCGGCCTGGCAGGATTTCCGCCACGCGGCGGCCTGGCGGCCCGCGCGCTGGGGCCTGGCCCTGCTGTTGCTGGCCCAGCTCGCCGGCCTCAACGCCTGGGCCTGGCGGACCGAGGCGGCAATGAAGGCGCGCCAGGCGGCAATACGCGACACGCTCAGCCAGACCTTTCCCCAGGTGCGGCTGGTGGTCGACGCACCGCTGCAGATGGCGCGCGAGGTCGCCGCGCTGCGCCAGGCCACCGGCGCCACTTCGGGCCGCGACCTCGAGGCCATGCTGGCCGCCCTGGGCCAGGCCCTGCCCCCCGGACAGGGGATCGGCGCGATCGAGTACAGCGCCGGCGCGGCCCGCTTCAAGGGCCTGCAGCTAGGCGCGGCCGAACTCGGCGAACTGGGCAAGAGCCTGCGCCCGCTCGGCTACCAGGCGCACGCCGAAGGCGACAGCCTGCTGCTGCAGGCCGCGGAGACCAGCCCATGAAGCGGCCGGCCGCCTTGGACGATCTGACAAGACGCTGGCAGGCGCTCGACGCCCGCGAGCAGACCCTGCTGCGCGGCGCCGCCGGCCTGCTGGCCCTGGCCCTGCTGTGGTGGCTGGCGATCGCCCCCGCCTTGGCCACGCTGCGCCAGGCCGGGGCGCGCCAGAGCAGCCTGGAGGCACAGTGGCAGCAGATGCAGCGCCTGCAGGCCGAAGCCCGCGCCCTGCAGGGCCTGCCGCGGCCCGGTCATGACGAGGCCTTGCGCACGCTGGAAGTGTCGGTGCGCCAGCGCCTGGGCGCTGCGGCGCAGCTGCAGCTCAGCGGCGAACGCGCCACGCTCACGCTCAAAGGCGCGCCGGCCGACGCGCTGGCCGAATGGCTGACGCAGGCGCGGGTCAACGCGCGCCTGGTCCCCGCCGAGGCCCGGCTGCAGCGCAGCGCCGATGCGGACGCACCGAGCTGGGACGGCCAGTTGGTGCTGACCCTGCCGCCGCGCTGAGGCCATGCGCGCACGCCGCCCCGCCTTGGCCTCTGTCGAGCCGCACCGCGGCCCCCGCCCCGAATCGGCCCCTTGGCGCTGGGCCCTGGCCGGCGCCCTGCTCGGCCTGGCGCTCACCCTGGCCCTGTTCGCCCCGGCCGCCTGGCTGGCCGCGGCCGTGCAGCAGGCCAGCGGGGGCCGGGTCCAGCTGGACGAGCCGCGCGGCACGCTCTGGCGCGGCTCGGCCCGCCTGGTCCTGAGCGGCGGCGCCGGCAGCCAGGACCGCACCGCCCTGCCCGGCCGGCTGGACTGGCGGCTGCTGCCGCACTGGTCCGGCCTGCGGGCCCTGCTACAGGCTGACTGCTGCATGGGCCAGCCGCTGCGGCTGGCACTGGCGCCGCGCTGGGGCGGCGCCTCCCTGCTGCTGACCGACCCCGGCTCGCGCTGGCCCGCGGCCCTGCTGGCCGGCCTGGGCGCGCCCTGGAACACGCTGCAACCCGAGGGCCAGCTGGACCTGTCCACACCAGGGCTTTCAGTAGAATGGGCCGCAGGGCGGGTGTCGGTGACCGGGAGCGCCACACTGATGGTCAAGGGCCTGTCGTCGCGCCTGTCCACCCTCAAACCCATGGGCACCTACCGCATCCAGCTCCAGGGCGGCCAGCCGGCCACCGTCGCGCTCGCCACGCTCGAAGGCGGTCTGCAGCTCAGCGGCAGCGGCCGCTGGATCGGCTCGCGCCTGCATTTCCAGGGCGTGGCCAGCGCCGCCCCCGAGCACGAGGCCGCGCTGGCCAACCTACTGAACATCGTCGGGCGCCGCAGCGGCCCCCGCTCCCTCATCACCGTGGATTGAATCGCATGCCCATTCGCCCGACACGCCCCTTCCTGCCGCCGCGCCAAGCCGTTCGCCAGACGGCGCTGGCACTGGCCCTTGCCGCCATGCTGGCCGGCGCCGGCGCGCCTGCGCTGGCCCAGGGCGGGGCCTCGCGCGCGGGCGAGCCGGTCACGCTGAACTTCAACAACGCCGAGATCGAGGCCGTGGCGCGCACCATCGCCACCATCACCGGGCGCAACGTGGTGGTCGACCCGCGCGTCAAGGGCACCATGACCCTGGTCAGCGGCGCGCCGGTGCCGCCGGCCCAGGCCTTGCGCCAGTTCGCCGCCCAGCTGCGCACCCAGGGCTTTGCCCTGGTCGAGTCGGCCGGCCTGTACCTGGTCGTGCCCGAGGCCGAAGCCAAGCTGCAGGGCGGCACCGTCTCGGCCGGCGCCGTGCCCGCGAGCAGCGGCCAGATCGTCACCCAGATCTTCCGGCTCAACCACGAGTCGGCCAACAACCTGGTGCCGGTGCTGCGCCCGCTGATCAGCCCGAACAACACCATCAACGTCAACCCCGGCACCAACGCCCTGGTCATCACCGACTACACCGACAACCTGCAGCGCCTGGCGCGCATCATCGCCGCGCTCGACGTGTCCAATGCCACCGGGGTCGAGGTCATCCCGCTCAAGCACGCGATCGCCACCGACCTGGCGCCGCTGGTGACCCGGCTGATCGAGTCGGGCGCCGCGGCGCCGGCGGCCGGCCAGGGCCAGCTCGACACCTCGTTCAAGACCACGCTGGTCGCCGAGCCGCGCAGCAACGCGCTGATCCTGCGCGCCGCCAACCCGGCGCGCGCGGCCCAGGTCCGGGCCCTGGTCGAGCGGCTCGACCAGCCCGCCAGCCCCGGAACCCCGGCCAGCGGCAACATCCATGTGGTCTACCTCAAGAACGCCGACGCCACCAAGCTGGCCACCACGCTGCGCGCCGCGCTCTCCGCCGAGCAGCGCGCCAGCACCACGGCGCCGACCGGCACGGGCGCCGCGGCCGCCACGCCGAGCACCGCCGGCGCCGCCAGCGCCATGGGCAGCAGCCTGTCGGCGACCACCAGCGCCGCGGCCCAGCCCTCCACCGGCGGCCAGATCCAGGCCGACCCCGCCACCAACTCGCTGATCATCACCGCGCCCGAGCCGCAGTACCGCCAGCTGCGCGCCGTGATCGACAAGCTGGACGCGCGGCGCGCCCAGGTGTTCGTGGAAAGCCTGATCGCCGAGGTCAACGCCGACAAGGCGGCCGAGTTCGGCATCCAGTGGCAGGGCGCGCTGGGCCAGAAGGGCAACAGCAACATCGGCGTGCTCGGCACCAACTTCAACGTGGGCGGCGCCAACATCATCTCGCTGTCCACCGGCGCGGCCGACGGCACGACCCGGCCCTCGACCGGCATCAACCTCGGCATCGCGCACAACTTCGGCGGCGTCTACGCGCTGGGCTTCCTGGCGCGCTTCCTGCAGGCCAACGGCGACGGCAACATCCTGTCCACACCCAACCTGCTGACGCTGGACAACGAGGAGGCCAAGATCGTGATCGGCCAGAACGTGCCCTTCGTGACCGGCCAGTTCACCAACACCGGCGCCGCCACCGGCTCGGTCAACCCGTTCCAGACCATAGAGCGCAAGGACGTGGGCCTGACCCTGCGCGTGAAGCCGCAGATCAGCGAGAACGGCACGGTCAAGCTGCAGATCTACCAGGAGGTCAGCAGCGTGCTGGCCTCGTCGGTGAACTCGAGCACCGGCCTGATCACCAACAAGCGATCCATCGAGTCCAGCGTGCTGGTCGAGGACGGCGCCATCGTGGTGCTGGGCGGCCTGCTGTCGGACGAGTACGCGGGCAACCAGGAGAAGGTGCCGGGCCTGGGCGACGTGCCGCTGCTCGGCCATCTGTTCAAGAGCGAGGCGCGCTCGCGCAAGAAGACCAACCTCATGGTGTTCCTGCGCCCGGTGGTGGTGCGCGACGCCGCCGCCACCGACAGCCTCTCGCTGGACCGCTACGACCTGATGCGCGCGACGCAGAAGGACGCCCAGCCCGTGCCCAGCGCGGTGGTTCCGGTGAACGAAGCACCGGTCATGGCGCCGCTGCGCGCGAACCAGCCGCTGTCCGAGGCCATCGTGCCGCGCAATGCGCCGCCGGCGGCTCCTGCGCCCGCCCCTGCACGCTGACAGAGCGAAGGCCATGCGCTACCCCCTGCCCTACGCCTTTGCCCGCAGCAGCGGCCTGCTGCTGGAGGACGACGGCCAGGCACTGACCCTGTGGCTGAGCAGCCGCAGCGACCGCGCGGCGCTCGCCGAGGTGCTGCGCAAGCACGGCGCGCCGCCCGCGGCCCTGGCGCTGCAGCAGGACGAGGCCGGCGCGCTGGCCCAGCGCATCAGCGCCGCCTATGCCGAGGGCGAGTCCAGCGCCGCGGCCGTGGTCAGCGAGGTCGAGTCCGACGCCGACCTCTCGCGCATGATGCAGGAGCTGCCGGCGGTGGAGGACCTGCTGGAGACCGCCGACGATGCGCCCATCATCCGCATGCTCAACGCACTCTTGACCCAGGCCGCGCGCGACGGCGCCAGCGACATCCACATCGAGCCCTACGAGCGCCATTCCAGCGTGCGCTTTCGCGTCGACGGCACGCTGCGCGAGGTGGTGCAGCCCAACCGCGCCCTGCACGCGGCGCTGATCTCGCGCCTGAAGATCATGGCCGATCTCGACATCTCCGAGAAGCGCCTGCCGCAGGACGGCCGCATCTCGCTGCGCATAGGCACGCGCGCGGTCGACGTGCGCGTCTCCACCCTGCCCAGCGCGCACGGCGAGCGCGCCGTGCTGCGCCTCCTGGACAAGAGCGAGAGCCGGCTCAGCCTGGAGGCCATAGGCATGCAGGGCGACGTGCTGGCGCGTTTCGAGCCGCTGATCGCCCAGCCGCACGGCATCATCCTGGTCACCGGCCCCACCGGCTCGGGCAAGACCACCACCCTGTACGCGGCCCTGCAGCGCCTGGACGCGGGGCGCAGCAACATCATGACGGTGGAGGACCCGATCGAGTACGAGCTGCCCGGCATAGGCCAGACCCAGGTCAATGCCCGCATCGAGCTCACCTTCGCCAAGGCCCTGCGCGCCATCCTGCGCCAGGACCCCGACATCATCATGATCGGCGAGATCCGCGACTTCGAGACCGCGCAGATCGCCATCCAGGCCTCGCTGACCGGCCACCTGGTGCTGGCCACGCTGCACACCAACGACGCCGCGAGTGCCGTGACCCGCCTGACCGACATGGGCGTCGAGCCCTTCCTGCTGAGCTCTTCGCTGCTCGGCGTGCTGGCCCAGCGCCTGGTGCGCAAGCTCTGCGTGCATTGCCATGGCACGGGTTGTGCCGAATGCGGCCAGACCGGCTACGCGGGCCGCACCGGCGTGTTCGAGCTGCTGGTCGCCGACGAGACGATCCGCGCCCTGATCCACGACCGCGCGGCCGAGGCCGCGATCCGCGAGGCCGCCCAGGCCACCGGCATGCGGCTGATGCGCGAGGACGGCGAGCGCCTGGTCGCGGCCGGCATCACCTCGCGCGAGGAACTGCTGCGCGTGACGCGAGACTGATATGTTGCCCCCACGCTTGTCACTTCGTGTACTGCGCTGCCCCCCGAGGGGGCCCAGCCCGCCTTGGGGCGGCCCGGCGGCGGGCTGAGCGAGGCCACCTATGCCCGCCTACGCCTTCGAAGCCCTGCAGAACGACGGCCAGCTGCGCCGAGGCGTGATCGAGGCCGACACGGCCAAAGCCGCGCGCGGCCTGCTGCGCGCCCAGACCCTGGTGCCGCTGGTGGTCGAGCCGGTCGCCGCCGAGGCCGGCGACGCTGCAGCGGGCTGGCGCCGGCCGCTGTTTGCCGGCCGCGTGCTCAATGCCACGCGCCTGGCCATCTGGACGCGCCAGCTGGCCGGCCTGGTGGCCGCCGGCCTGCCGCTGGAGCGCGCGCTGACCGCGCTGACCGACGAGGCAGAGGACGAGCGCCTGCGCAACCTGGTCGCCGCGCTGCGCGCCGAAGTCAACGCCGGCGCCCCCTTCGCCAAGGCCCTGGCCCAGCACCCGGGCGAGTTCTCGCCCATCTACACGGCGGTGATCGACGCCGGCGAGCAAAGCGGCCACCTGGGCACCGTGCTCGAGCGCCTGGCCGACGACCTGGAGGAGCGCCAGGCGCTCAAGGCCAAGCTGGTCGGCGCCGCGCTCTATCCGGCCATCGTGACGCTGGTGGCGATCGCCATCGTGGTGTTCCTGGTCAGCTACGTCGTGCCCCAGGTGGCCCAGGTGTTCGCCGGCACCAAGCAGAGCCTGCCCTGGCTCACCGTGGCCATGCTGGCGCTCAGCGGCGGGGTGCGCAGCTACGGCTGGGCCCTGCTGGCGGCCCTGGCGCTGGCCGCCCTGGGCGGCCGGCTGGCACTCAGAAACGATGCGCTGCGCGAGCGCTTCGACGCCGCCTGGCTCAGGCTGCCGCTGCTGGGCCGCCTGGCGCGCGGCTACAACGCCGCGCGCTTTGCCGGCACGCTGGCCATGCTGGCCGGCGCCGGCGTGCCCATACTGCGCGCCCTGCAGGCCGCCGCCGAGACCCTGTCCAACCGCGCCATGCGCGCCGACGCGCTGGAGGCCCTGGTGCTGGTGCGCGAAGGCGCGCCGCTGGCCTCGGCGCTGGCGCAGAAGAAGCGCTTCCCGGGCCTGCTGGCCATGTTCGCCCGCCTGGGCGAGCAGACCGGCCAGCTGCCGCTGATGCTGCAGCGCGCCGCCGCGCAGCTGTCGGCCGAGGTGCAGCGCCGCGCCATGCAGCTGGCCACCATCCTGGAGCCGCTGCTGATCGTGGCCATGGGCGTGGTGGTGATGCTGATCGTGCTGGCCGTGCTGCTGCCCATCATCCAGATGAACCAGTGGGTGAGGTAGGAAGATGGGCGCTTCGCTCGAAGGTCAGCTCGTCGTCGCCATTTCCTCGCGCGCGTTGTTCGACTTCGAGGAGGAGAATCGCCTGTTCGACGCCGGCGACGCGCAGGCCTACATGCAGCTGCAGCTCGAGCGGCTCGAGGTGCCGGCCCCGCCCGGCGTGGCCTTCTCGCTGGTGCGCAAGCTGCTGGCCTTTAACGACGGCGCGGCGACACCCCGCGTCGAGGTGGTCATGCTCTCGCGCAACGACCCGGTCTCGGGCATGCGCGTGTTCCGCTCGGCCCGTGCCCATGGCCTGAACTCGATCCAGCGCGGCGTGTTCACCCAGGGCGCCGACCCGTTCCGCTACCTGCGGCCGCTGGGTGCCCACCTGTTCCTTTCTGCCAATGCCGCCGACGTGCGCGAGGCACTGGGCATGGATTTCCCGGCCGCGCAGGTGGCGACGCACGCCGTGCGGGCCAGCGACACCCATCCGAGCGAGGTGCGCATCGCCTTCGACGGCGACGCCGTGCTGTTTTCCGACGAAGCGGAACGCGTGTTCCAGAACGACGGGCTCAGCGCATTCCAGGCGCACGAAGCCGAGAAGGCCCACCTGCCCTTGCCGCCCGGCCCCTTCAAGCCCTTTCTGGCCGCCCTGCACCGCCTGCAGCAACAGGGCACGCCCGCCATGCGCATACGCACGGCCCTGGTCACGGCGCGCAGCGCGCCGGCGCACGAGCGCGCGATCCGCACCCTGATGGACTGGCACATCGAGGTCGACGAGGCCATGTTCCTCGGCGGCCTGCCCAAGGGCGAGTTCCTGCGCGAGTTCGAGCCCGACTTCTTCTTCGACGACCAGACCGGCCACATCGAGTCGGCCGCGCGCCATGTGCCGGCCGGCCATGTGGCCAGCGGCGTGCGCAACAGCGGCTAGGCCGATGGGCTTGCCGGGCTCGCGGCCCGCGCCAGCCAGTCGGCCAGCTCCTGAGCCGCCAGCGGCCGGCTGAAATGCCAGCCCTGTGCCCCGTCGCAGCCTTGCTGGCGCAGGTAGTCGGCCACGGCCTGGGTCTCGACGCCCTCGGCGATGGCCGCGCATTGCATGGCGTGCGCGATGTGGATGATCTGCGGCACCAGCAGGCTCGCGCCAGGATGCGGCGCGAGATCGCGCACGAAGCTCTGGTCGATCTTGATCTTGTCCAGGGGCAGGCGGCGCAGGTAGCTCAGCGAGGAGTAGCCGGTGCCGAAATCGTCGAGCGAGACCGTCACGCCCAGCGCGCGCAGCTCATTGAGCGCGTCCACCGTGTCCTCGATGCGGCGCATGACGACGCTCTCGGTGATCTCGAGCTCCAGGTGCCGCGGCGGCAGCCCGGTCTCGGCCAGGATGCGCGACACCAGGCCGACCACGTCGCCCTGCCAGAAATGCCGCGCCGACAGGTTCACCGCGACGCGCTCCAGCGCCAGTCCATCGCGCCGCCAGGCCAGCATCTGGGTGCAGGCCGTGCGCAGGGCCCATTCGGTCACGGGCGCGATCAGGCCGGTCTCCTCGGCCAGCGGGATGAAGCGCGCCGGCGACACCACGCCGAGCTCGGGGTGGCGCCAGCGCGCCAGCGCCTCGGCGCCGCGCACCCGCCCGGTGACCAGGTCGACCTGGGGCTGGTAGTGCAGCTCGAGCTCGCCGCCGCTGAGCAAGGCCTTGCGCAGCGCCTGCTCGAGCCGCACCTTCTCGTGCACCTCGGCACTCATCTGCCGCGCATAGAGCTGCACGCCGTTGCCGCCCTCGGCCTTGGCGCGGTGCATGGCCGCATGCGCGTGCTGCAGCAGGGGTTCAGCGCCGTCGCCGTCGCCGGGGTAGATGGCGGCCCCCAGGCTGGCCGTGATGTGCAGCTCGTGCCCGTCGACGGACAGGGGACGCGTCAGCGCCGTGTAGGCCTTGGCCATCGCGGTCAGAGCCCCGTCCGGCCGCTTGAGATCGTCGGCCAGGATCGCGAACTCGTCGCCGCCGAGCCGGGCCACGGTGTCGCCGCCGCGCATGGTCTCGCGCAGCCGCTGCCCCACCGCGACCAGCAGGCGGTCGCCCACGGCATGGCCGAAGCTGTCGTTGATCTGTTTGAGCCGGTCGAGGTTGACCACGGCCACGGCCAGGGTGCGCTGGTTGTGGCCCACATGGGCCAGCGCCTGCTCGATGCGGTCGATCAGCAGGCGCCGGTTCGGCAGGCCGGTCAGCGCATCGCGCGTGGCCAGGTACTCGACCTGCTGCTCGTAGGCCTTGCGCTCCGTGACGTCCGCCGCGACCCCGTCGATGCGCCGGACTTGGCCCCCGGCGTCGCGCACCAGGCGCAGACGCGAGTCCAGCCAGCGGATCTCGCCGTCGGGACGCACGATGCGGTATTCGCGCTGCACGGCGTCGACCCCCGGGTCCTCGCAGAACAAGGCCGCCGCCAGCGCGCGGTCCTCCGAATGCACCATCTCCAGCCAAAGCTCCGGCCGCCGGTAGAAATCCTCGGGCGGCCGGCCCAGGATGCGCTGAGCAGCCGGGTTGAGGTAACGCAACTTCCTGCCCGGCAGAGACAGCGACCAGATCAGGTTGTCGATCGAGGACAGGATGCCGCGCAGCTTGGCCTCGCTGTCCGCCAGCGCCTGCTCGGCACGCCTGTGGTCCTCGCGCGCACGCAGGGCCTCGATGCCGAACGCCAGGTCGGAAGCCGTTTCCTCGAGCAGGGCCACCTCCTCGGCGTCGAAGGCGTCCGGCTCGGCAGCCACGATGGTCAGCACGCCCCAGACGGACTGGTCCGGGCCACGCAGCGGCACGGCCAGCACCGAGCCATGACCACGCCGCAGCGCCTGCTCGCGCCAGGGACCGAAATTCGGGTCGGCGGCGACGTTGCGCACCAAGCGGGTCTGTCCGGTGCGTATGGCCGTGCCGGTCGGTCCCAGGCCGTGCTCGGACCCGTCCCAGCGCATCGCCGGCCAAGCCTCGTCCAGCAGGTCTTCGCCCGCCTGGGCCAGCACCTTCACCGTCCTGGCTTCGTCGTGCAATGCCTCGCCGACGCGCGCCTGCAAATAGCCGCCCGTTTCGACCACGGCATCGCAGATCGCCTGCGGCAGCCTTGCCCTGTCCTGCGCATGGGTCACGACGCCGTTGACGCGGTGCAGCACCCGCAGCGCGCGGTTGCTGCGCCGCAGCTCGGCCTGGGCATCGAGCAACAGCACCTCGCGGCGCTGCAGCTCGTCGGCCATCGTGTCGAAGGCGCGCCCGAGCTGCCCGAGCTCGCCGCCGTCACGCAGCCGGGCGCGCGCGCCGAGGTCGCCGGCGCCCAGGCGCCGCGCCATCTCGCTCAGCCGCTCGACCGGGCGCAAGACCAGCCGGCGGCTGACCCACCAGCCCAGCACGAGCATCAGCGCCGTGGCCAGGCCCAGCAGCGCCAGGTCGCGCACGCGGATGCGCCAGGCCTCGGCCAGGGCGGCCTGGGCCGGCATGTCGACATGCACGTAGGCATAGACGCCGCCCTCGCCGGCACCATCGACCTGCGCGAGGCCCACGATATGGGGCACGCCACCGGGCCCACGCCAGGTCAGGACTCCATCCCGCCGCAAGGCCCTCAGCGCATGAAAGGCCTCGAGGTCCGGCAGGGGCCTGCCGGCCCCATCGGCCCCCGGGGGCTGGCGCGCCAGCATGGTGCCGTGGCCGTCCACCAGCGTGGCCACCGCGCCCTTGGGCAGCGCCAGCTCGGACATCGGGCCACCGAATTCGCCCAGGTCCAGACCGACGGCCAAGACCGCCTGCACCGTCCCATCGTCGTCGACCACCGGGTGGGCCAGCGCAAAATTGCTCTGGCCCGTGACGCGGCTGACCTGGTAGTCGCCGGTGGCGAAGGCCATGGACTCTATGACCCGGCGGAAATAGGGACGATCGGCGACATTGACCGGCGCCGACAGCGGCTCGCCGCTGCAGCGCACCCGGCCGTCGCGCCGCGCGACGATCATGCTGTTGTACTGCCGGTGCAGCTTCAGCAGGCCCGCCAGCAGCTCGTTGCAGGCCGCGTCCGGCATGCGGCCGCGAACCTCGGGCAGGCGCGCCAGGCTGGCCAGCAGCTGGTGGGCGTGCAAGATCCGCCCCTGGTTGTGCGCCGCGACGATGCGCGCCGACGCAAGCACCCGCTCATGGGCTTCCTGCACCGCCTTGGCATGCCGATCGACACCGCTGTAGACGATGATCGCAAAGGCCGGCGCCACCGACACGAGGATCAGCATCAGCAGCCGGATATGCAGCCGCGACAGGCCGGCGCGCAAGGCCTGGCGCCAGGCCGGCCGGCGGCGCGGGCCAATGGCGGGCGTTGACGGGGCGCCCTCGGGGCGCAGAGGATCTGGGGTGATGGACAGGAAGCGCTCCCCGCCGCGATCTGGCGCGCGGCCGTTGTGATTTTTTGTTACAGATTATACGAGCACCGCAGGACGCGACAAGGCGGCGGCGCGCCCGCCGGGTACGATGCAGCCTCCGCCCCAGAGCCAAGAACCGAGAGCCGCCCGCATGAGCCTGATCCGCAAAATCGCCTCGTTCCACGCCTTCGCCCGCCAGGTCGGCGCCCTGTCCCTGCCCTACTTCCGCTCGAGCGAGAAATGGAAGGCGCGCGGCCTGCTCGCCGCCATCGTGCTGCTGAACCTGGCGGCCGTCTACATGCTGGTGCTGATCAACGACTGGAACCGGCTGTTCTACGACGCGCTGCAGAACAAGGACCAGGCCGTGTTCTGGACCCAGCTCGGGCGCTTCACCTACCTGGCCTTCGGCTACATCATCATCGCCGTCTACCGCTTCTACCTGACCCAGCTGCTGGAGATGCGCTGGCGCGCCTGGATGACCGAGCATTACCTGCAGCGCTGGCTGGCCAACCAGGCCTTCTACCGGCTGGAACTGGCGCGCTTCACCGCCAGCGGCGAGGGCCGCTCGCCCGACAACCCCGACCAGCGTATCCAGGAAGACCTGCAGCTGTTCACCAACTACTCGGTGGGCCTGAGCATGGGCCTGCTGAACGCCGCGGTCACGCTGGCCAGCTTCGTCGGCATCCTGTGGGGCCTGTCGGGCAGCTTCGCCTTCAGCGCCGGCGATGCCAGCTACAGCATCCCGGGCTTCATGGTCTGGATGGCGGTGCTCTACTGCCTGGCCGGCAGCGTGATCACGCACTACATCGGCCGACCGCAGATCCCGCTCAACTTCCAGCAGCAGCGCCTGGAGGCCGAGTTCCGCCACCACCTGGTGCGCGTGCGCGAGTACAGCGAGGCCATCGCGCTGGACCGCGGCGAGGCCGTGGAGCGCGCCCAGCTGGGCACGCGCTTTTCCAGCGTGCTGGGCAACTACCTGCGCCTGATCAAGGCACAGAAGAACCTGACCTGGTTCACCGTGGGCTTCGGCCAGGCGGCCGTGGTGTTCCCGTTCATCGTGGCGGCGCCGCGCTTTTTCAGCGGGGCGATCCAGCTCGGCGAGCTGATGCAGATCGCCTCGGCCTTCGGCCGGGTACAGGACTCGCTGTCCTGGTTCGTCGACAACTACAGCAGCCTGGCGGCCTGGCGCGCCACCACCGACCGCCTGACCAGCTTCGAGGCCAGCATGGCGCGGCCCGCCCCCACCTTCCCAGTCACCCAGCTGCGCCCGACGCCCAGCCCGGCCGGCACCCTGGAGGCCGAGAGCCTGACGCTGTCGCTGCCCGGCGGCGCGGTGCTGCTGGACCAGGCCCGGCTGCAGGCCGCGCCCGGCGACAGCGTGCTGCTGCAAGGCCCCTCGGGCAGCGGCAAGTCCACGCTGTTCCGCGCCCTGGCCGGCATCTGGCCTTACGCGCGCGGCGCCGTGAGCGTGCCGGCCAACGCCATGTTCATCCCGCAGCGGCCTTATTTCCCGCACGGGCGGCTGCGCGACGCTCTGGCCTACCCCGAGCCCGCCGGCCACTACAGCGACGCCCAGCTGCGCGAGGCGCTGCAGCAGGCCCTGCTGCCGCAGCTGGCGGTGCGCCTGGACGAGGAGGACAACTGGAGCCAGAAGCTCAGCGGCGGCGAGCAGCAGCGCCTGGCCATCGCGCGTGTGCTGCTCAAGCAGCCGGCATGGATCTTTGCCGACGAGGCCACCAGCGCGCTCGACGAGGCGGCCGAACGCCAGCTCTACCAGCGCCTGGCCGATCAGGTGCGGCGCGCCGGCGGCGCCCTGGTCTCGATCGCGCACCGGCCCACGGTCGCGGCATTCCACGGCCGGCGCTGGAACCTGGCCCCGCAGCCCGAAGGCGCGGGTGCGCGCTACCGGTTGGAGACGGGCACGGTGTAGCGGGGATTCAGGGCGAGGGCACGCCGGCCTCCAGCCAGCGCTGGTGGCCGCGCGCGCGCAGCTCGCAGGCCGGGCACTGGCCGCAGCCATAGCCCCAGGGGTGGCGCTGCTGGCGCTCGCCCAGGTAGCAGGTGTGGCTGTGCTCGACGATCAGCTCGACCAGGGCCTGGCCGCCCAGATCGTAGGCCAGCTGCCAGGTCGCGGCCTTGTCTATCCACATCAGCGGGGTCTCGATCAGGAAGCGCCGGTCCATGCCCAGCGAGAGCGCCAGCTGCATGGCCTTCATGGTGTCGTCGCGGCAGTCGGGGTAGCCCGAGAAGTCGGTCTCGCAGACCCCGGTCACGATGACCTGCAGGCCGCGCCGGTAGGCCAGGGCCGCGGCCAGCGTGAGGAACAGCAGATTGCGCCCCGGCACGAAGGTGTTGGGCAGGCCCGAACTCTCCATCTGGAACGCCATGTCGCGCGTCAGCGAGGTCTCGCTGACCTGGCCCAGCACCGCCAGGTCCAGCAGGTGGTCCTCGCCGAGCTTGGCCTCCCAGGCCGGAAACTCGCGCCGCATCTCGGACAGCACGGCCAGGCGGGCCTGCAGTTCCACGCTGTGGCGCTGGCGGTAGTCGAAGGCCACGGTCTCTACGCGCTGGTACTTCGTGAGCGCATGGGCCAGGCAGGTGGTCGAATCCTGGCCGCCGGAAAACAGGACGAGGGCGGTGCTGTGCATGGGCCGATGTTAGGCCATCCTGCGCGCCCGGTCAGCCGCCGCCGAGCACCGACACATAGGCCTCGGGCGCCGGGCGCGCGCGAGCCGGCCGGCGCTCGCGCACCGTGCCGACGCTGATGAAGCACAGCGCCTGCTCCTCGGGCGACAGTCCGAACAGGGAGCGCAGGGCGCGCGAACCCAGGGCCTTGCCGCTGGTCAGCGCCGCGCCGAAGCCCAGGGCATGGGCGGTCAGCAGCATGTTCTGGATCGCGCAGCCGGCCGAGACCAGGCGTTCGCCGGCCTCAATCTCGGGATCGCCGCCCGACAGGCGGCCGATGGCCAGCATCAGCAGCGGCGCGCGGTGCGCCTTCTCGCGCGCCTGGGCCAGTTGCTCGGGCGTGGCCTGGGCGTCGCGCTCCAGCAGCGAGGCGGCGAAGGCCTCGGCCAGGCGCCCGCGCTGGTCCTCGGGCACGATCACGAAGCGCCAGGGCGTGAGCTGGCGGTGGTCGGGCGCGGCCGCCGCGGCCTGCAGAATCATGGCCAGCTGCGCCGCATCCGGGCCCGGAGCCAGCAGGCGCTTGGGCAGCACGGTCTGGCGCGAATGGATCAAGGCCGCCACCCATTCCGCGTGTTCCGCGGCTGCCATGCGGGGCAGGTCCGTGTCAGCCGGCTTGGTCATCGATGCGCGCAGTTCCATGGCCGCCAGCATAGCGCCACCCCAAGCCTTCCCCTCACCCGCAGGTCCCCAGATGCCCGCACTGCGTGCAGTAGTCGCAGCCGTCCTTGCGGATCACGGCATGGGCGCCGCACTCGCTGCATTTCTTGCCGGCCATGACCGGCGGCAGGCCGGCGGGCAGCGGGGCCTCGGCCACCGGCGCCTGGGCGGGTGCGGCCGGGCCGCTGGCGCGGCGCGCGATCAGGTTCTGGATCGCGTAGGCCATGGCCGCGACCTCGGACTCGTGCCACAGCGGCACGCGCGTGCCGTCGGCCTTTTCATAAGTGCCCAGGCGCACAGGGCCGCGGTCCCAGGCCACCTTGCGCATGTCGCTGAGCGCGCGCTCCAGGAAGCCGCCGCGCGCGGCCAGCGAGAGCAGGCGCATGCTGGAGGTGATCCACTGCTGCGACTCGCCGCTCTGGCCCACGGGCATGAAGAACTCGATCGCGCGCTCGCGCGTGCCAGAGCCGTCGGCCGCCGGCACGGGCAGGAAGGAGACCACCAGGTACAGGGTCTTGTGGCCCTCCTGGGTCCAGTACTCGATCTTCTCGGCCACGGCCGACAGGGCGCCCTTGGGCCGGCTCTCTATCACCTGGCGCATCGGGTCCGCGGGCGGGCCCTCGGGCGCCGCCGGGGCCGATGCGGCGGAAGGAGCGGTCCCGGTGTCCAGCACCGCGCCCAGGATGCTGTTGGGCCGGTAGGTCGCCAGGCCCTTGAGGCCGGAGCGCCAGGCCTGCTGGTACAGGCCCTTGAAGTCCTCGTAGGGGTAGTCGGCCGGGATGTTCACGGTCTTGGAGATCGCCGTGTCGACGAAGGGCTGCACCGCCTCCATCATCGCGATGTGGTCGCCGGCCGTCATCGCGAGCGCCGACACGAAGTAATCGGGCAGCGGCTCGGTGCTGCCGCCGAGCTCGCGCCACAGGCGCCAGGCATGGTCCTCGACCTGGTACTCGCTGACGCTGCCGTCGGCCTCGCGCTTCTTGCGCCGGTAGGTCCAGGAGAACGGCGGCTCTATGCCGTTGGAGGCGTTGTCGGCGAAAGCCAGGCTCACGGTGCCGGTGGGCGCGATCGACAGCAGGTGGCTGTTGCGCAGGCCATGGGCACGGATCTGATCCTGCAGTGCCTGCGGCAGGCGGCTGGCGAAGCCGCCCGGTGCGAGATAGGCCGCGGCGTCGAACTTGGGGAAGGCGCCCTTCTCGCGCGCCAGCGCCACCGAGGCCGCGTAAGCCGTGTCGCGCATGCGCTCGGCGATGCGCGCCGCCATGGCGCGCCCGTCCGCCGCGTCGTAGCGCAGGCACAGCATGGCCAGGGCATTGCCCATGCCAGTAAAGCCCACGCCGATGCGGCGCTTGGCCGCCGCCTCTTCGCGCTGCTGCGGCAGCGGCCACCAGGTCAGGTCGAGCACGTTGTCCAGCGCGCGCACCTGCAGCGCGACCGATTTCTCGAAGGCCTCGAAGTCGAAGGCCGGCACGCCGTCGACGCCGAAGGGATGGCGCACGAAGCGCGTGAGGATGATGGGACCGAGGTCGCAGCAGCCGTAGGGAGGCAGGGGCTGCTCCGCACAGGGGTTGGTGGCGGTGATCTGCTCGCAGTAGCGCAGGTTGTTGTCCTCGTTGATGTGGTCGAGGAACAGGATGCCGGGCTCGGCGAAGTCGTAGGCCGAGCGCATCACGGTGTCCCAGAGCTCGCGCGCCGAGACGGTCTGGTAGACCCAGAGGCCGTCGTCGCGCTGGAACGCGCCCTGGTCCAGCAGGGCCGCGCCGGGACGGGCGCGGTGCACCAGCGGCCAGGGCTGGTCGTCCTGCAGGGCCTGCATGAAGGCGTCGGGCACGGCCACCGAGACGTTGAAGTTGTTCCAGCGCCCGGGCTGGCGCTTGGCGGTGATGAAGTCCAGCACGTCGGGGTGGTCCATGCGCAGCACGCCCATCTGGGCGCCGCGCCGCGCGCCCGCGCTCTCCACCGTGGCACAGGACTGGTCGAACACGTTGATGTAGCTGCAGGGGCCGGAGGCCAGCGAGGCCGTGGCCTTGACCTCGGCGCCGCGCGGGCGGATGCGCGAGAAGTCGTAGCCCACGCCGCCGCCGCGCCGCATGGTCTCGGCCGCCTCGCGCAGGGCCTCGTAGATGCCGGGGAAGCCCCCGTCGTCCACGCCCTGGATGCAGTCGCCCACCGGCTGCACGAAGCAGTTGATCAGCGTGGCCTGCAGCTCGGTGCCGGCAGCGCTCATGATGCGGCCCGCGCCTATGGCGCCGGCATGCAGGCTCTCCAGGAACAGCGCCTCGTACCTGGCGCGCAGCGGCTCGGCCTCGACCGAGGCCAGGGCGCGCGCCACGCGGCGGTACAGGTCCTCGACGCCGTTCTCGCCGGGCTTGAGGTATTTCTCGCGCAGCACGTCGAGGCTGATGGGCTGGGTGGCCGTCACGTCCTGTGCGCGGCTGATCGGGTCACGTTTCATGCTGCGGCCTCCATCGCCAGGGCTGCCGGGCGGATACCGCCGAGCAGCCATTGCATCAATTCTTGCACCGACAGTATCCTGTCGCCAAACGGCAGCCGCCCCGCCCCTCTGAAGAACAGGCCCTTGCGCTGGTCGCCGGCCATGGCGTGGCCCAGCTGCTGGTCGATGCAGAACTGGCCCATGGCGGCCTCGCCGTCGCGCAGCCCGCAGCGCGCCAAGCAGTCGAAAGCCATGTTGCAGCGCTCCTTGACATGGGCCACGGCCTTGAGCTTGGGCTCCACGCGCAGGTACTTGTCGAGCCAGGGCGTGCGCACCGCGCGCGCCGGCAGGCCGGCCACGCTGACGAACTCGACCAGGTCCTCGGGCCGCGCCGCGGCCAGCACCTGCTTGAAGGCCGGATCGGCGTCGCATTCCTGGGTCACGGCGAAGGCGGTTCCGAGCTGCACCGCCGAAGCACCGAGCGCCTACAGGCGCAGTATGTCCTCGCGCGAGGCGATGCCGCCCGCCGCGATCAGCGGGATCTCGCGCTCCATGCCTGCGCTGCGGAAGAACTGCAGCACCTGCGGAATCGCGACCTCGAAGTCGAAACCAGCGCGTCGACGCCGCAGGCCAGGGCCCGGCGCACATAGGCCGGGTACTCGCTGAGCGCCTTCATCACGTTCACCGCGATCAGGCCTCGGCCCTCGGAGAGCAGGCGCGCGCGCGCTATCTCGCGCGCCAGCGCCTCGAGGTTGGCCGCGTCGATGCGGGCCTTGGCATCGGCCTCCTTGCACAGCGATTCGGTCTCGGCCATCAGGTCGGGATGCAGGCGCCGCAGGTCCACCGAGGAGATGGTGCCCACACCGCCCAGCCTGGCCACCGCGCCGGCCAGGCCGCCGGCCGAGACCGCCACGCCCATGCCGCCCTGCACCACGGGCACCAGGGTGCGGCTCGCCAGGCGCCAGGGGCGCAGGCCGGAGTCGGCGCAAAGGGTTGCGAGCCGCGCGGCCAGCGCCGCCGCGTCCGCGCCGCCGGCAGGGGCCGGCTCAGTCGGAGAGGATTTGTCCATCGTGTTCCAGATCAGGTGGGGGCCGCTGCGCAAGCCTATCGAAACGCGCCCCTGGCCGCCTTGCCATGGATCAACGCGGCGGCCTGCGCGCTCATTGCACCAGGGGCGAATCAACCCCTTCCAGCGCGACGCCCTCGATCCGCGCCTGGCCGATCACGAACTGCGACTTGTTGGCCTCGTAGTAGCGGCGGTATTCGGACTCGGTCGGCTCGGGCGCGGCCACGGCCTGATCGAGCATCTGCTCGATCACCTGCTGCTGCGCCGGCGTCAGCTCGGGCGCGCGCAGTGACGGACCGGCTCCGCCTCGTGCGCGACGATGGGAATCACCCGCGTGCGCGCATCGGCCCGGAGGTTGCCGCAGGCGCAGGCGCCGGCCAGCAGGCTGGCGCCGATACGGATCAGCTTGGTGGACAGGGAGGCGGATTTCAGCATGGCCCAAGGGTAACCGCTCCGCCGGGCCATCACCACCCGCGCCCCCGCCAAGACTCGGGTTTACCCTCGGGTGTTTTGTGCACCATTTTGTATACACTCCGTTGCCCCAAAAAGGTGCGCAACGTTCATAAGGTATTGCATATGCTGGGTCTGGTCTTGCTCTACGTGGGCGCGGTGCTGTTCATCAACGGCTTGGCCATGCTGGGCAAGATCGCGACCAAGGAGGCCGCGGTGATGAACCTGTTCGCCGGCGGCGTCTCGCTGTTCGCCAGCCTGCACCAGGCCGCCAGCGGCCATGAGCCCCTGATCCGCGCTGCGGCCTTCGGTCTGCTGTTCTCCTTCACCTACCTCTGGGTGGCCTATGCCCACCTGACCGGCCAGGACGGGCGCGGCCTGGGCTGGTTCAGCCTGTTCGTGGCCGTCACCGCCGCCCTGGTGGCGCGCGACGCCTTCGCCACGGCGAGCAGCCTGACCGACCTCTGGCTCGCCGCCTGCTGGGCCGCCTGGACCCTGCTGTGGCTGTGCTTCTTCGTGATCGGCGCCCTGCGTCGCGTGCACTGGACCCGGCCCGTGGCCTGGCTGGCGATCGCCCAGGCGGTGCTGACGGCCTGGCTGCCGGGCTACCTGCTGCTCAGCGGCTACCTGCAGGCCTGACTTCGACCCTACACGGCGCCGCGCGTGTTGACGTAGAGCGCGTAGACCGACTGGCTGGCCGCCATGAACAACCGGTTGCGCCGGGGGCCGCCGAAGCAGAGGTTGGCGCAGCGCTCGGGCAGTTGGATGCGGCCTATGGCCTGGCCCTGGGGCGAAAACACCATCACGCCGTCCAGCTCGGGACTGCCCATGCCCCAGCCGCACCAGAGGTTGCCGTCCTCGTCGCAGCGCAGGCCGTCGGGCGTGCCCGGACCGGCCTCGATCAGCACGCGCTTATGGGTCAGCCGGCGGCCGCCCTCGACGTCGAAGGCCAGGATGTGGCGCGGCTTGGAGCGGCTCTCGACCACGTAGAGGCTCTTCTCGTCGGGCGAGAAGGCCAAGCCGTTGGGCGAGGCGATGTCGGCGCAGGCGACTTCGGTGACGCCGGTTGTCGGGTCGTGGCGGTACAGATGCGTCGGCAATTCCGCCGGGGCGCGGTGGCCCTCGTAGTCGCCCGAGATGCCGAAGGCCGGGTCGCTGAACCAGACCGCGCCATCCGAGGCCACGACCAGGTCGTTGGGCGAGTTCAGGCGCTTGCCCTCGAAGCGGTCGACCAGCACCGTGATGGCGCCGTCGTACTCGGTGCGCGTGACGCGCCGCCCGCCATGCTCGCAGCTGAGCAGCCGGCCCTGGCGGTCGCGCGCGTGGCCGTTGGCGAAATTGGACGGCTTGCGGAACACGCTCACGGCGCCGGTCTCCTCGTCCCAGCGCATGACACGGTCGTTCGGGATGTCGCTCCACAGCAGGAAGCGCCCGTCGCCGAACCAGACCGGTCCCTCGGCCCAGCGCATGCCGGTGGCCAGGCGCTCCACGGCGGCGGAGACCAGCCGGTAGCGCTCGAAGTCGGGGTGCAGGACCTGAACGGCCGGGTCGGGGTAGCGGGGGCTGGGTTGCCAGGACGAGTGTTGCTGCATGGTCTTGATTGGAAACAGGAGACCGGCGGCCGCCCGGCGTCGGCGACACGGGCGGCTCATCAGGAGAACGACGAATGATAGGCGCGGCAGCCAGGGCATAACCGCAGGGGCTCGCAGCAGGTCGCAAAGCCGTCGCCGGAACGATAATCGGACCTGACCACCAAGGACACGCGAAACCGGGCACCGAGGAGGCTTCCGATGGCTGAGAACGGAACAAGAAAGCCTGTTTCCCTGGCCCTGCAGGGCGGCGGCATGCACGGCGCCTTCACCTGGGGCGTGCTCGACCGCCTGCTCGAGCAGGACAGCGGGCTGGAGATCGAGGGCGTGAGCGCGACCAGCGCCGGCGCCATGAACGCGGCCGTGCTGGCCCAAGGCCTGCGGCAGGGCGGCCCGCCGCAGGCGCGCCAGGCGCTGCACGACTTCTGGCGCGCCATCGCGCACTCGGTCGAGAGCTACACCCCCTTCCACCAGGTGCCTTGGATGACCGGCCACCACAGCTTCTGGCTGGACCATTCTCCGCTGCACGCCATGGCCGACATCGTGCTGCGCATCTTCTCGCCCTACCAGTTCAACCCGTACAACCGCAACCCGCTGCGCGAGATCCTGCTCGCGCATGTGGACTTCGACGCGCTGCGCCAGGGCTGCCCGATCCAGCTGTTCCTTTGCGCGACCAATGTAGAGACCGGCAAGATACGCCTGTTCTCGAGCCAGGACATCTGCGTGGAGGCGGTGCTGGCCTCGGCCTGCCTGCCCACGCTGTTCCAGGCAGTGGAGATCGAGGGCGAGCATTACTGGGACGGCGGCTATGTCGGCAACCCGGCGATCTTCCCCCTGATCTACCACTGCCGCACCAGCGACGTGGTGATCGTCCACATCAACCCCATCGTGCGCCGCGGCGTGCCGACCACGGCGGCCGACATCCTCAACCGCGTCAACGAGGTGAGCTTCAACTCCTCGCTGATGCGCGAGATGCGCGCGATCGCCTTCGTCACCTCGCTGATCCAGCGCGGCAAGGTCGAGCGCGGCGAGATGAAGGAGATGTGGATCCACTCGATCCGCTCCGACGAGACCATGGCCGCCCTCGGCGTGTCGACCAAGTACAACGCCGACTGGCATTTCCTCTGCGAGCTGCGCGACAAGGGGCGGGCCGCGACCGAGGCCTGGCTGCGCGACAACTACGCGCACATCGGCCAGCGCTCGAGCATAGACATCGACAAGGAGTTTCTCTGAGCGCCCTCAGAACTCGATGAGCTGGCCGTCCTCGAGCGCCCTGGCCCGGTCGGCGCCCAGGGCGGCGGCGACTTCAGCGAGCGTCAGCGCCCGGTCGCCGGGCTTGAGGTGGGTGATGAAGATCTCCGCGGGAACGCGCAGCTTGCCCAGTTCCTCGGCCAGCAGGCTGGGGCACAGGTGGCTGGCGGCCACGGCGATCGCCTTGTCGCGCTCGCAGAAGGCGGTCTCTATGAGCAGGTAGCGCAGGTTGGCGATGGCGTTGACCTGGTCCCACAGGGCATCGTTGGGGCCGGTGTCGCCGGTGAACACCAGGCTGGCGGCGCCGCTGTCGAGCCAGTAGCCCACGGCGGGCACCCCGTGCTCGACCGCCAGCGCGGTGATCCGGCGTGCGCCCAGCGTGACGGTCTCGCCCGGGACGATCACGCGCCAGCGCAGGTAGGGCGCCTCGGGCCGCGGCAGCCGCGCGAAGTCGGGCCAGATGTTGTCGTTGAACACATGGGCGCGCAGGGCCGCGATCACCGGCGCGATCGCGTGGACGGTCAACGGCGCCTGGCGCTGCGGTCCGACGCTGTCGGCCAGCAGCGGCAGGCTGCACACATGGTCCAGATGGGCGTGGGTGACGAAGACATGGTCGATGCGCCGCATCGCGTCCAGTGCCAGGTCGCCGACACCGGTGCCCGCGTCGATCAGCACATCCTCGTCGAGCAGCAGGGCGCTGGTGCGCAAGCCCGCGCCTATGCCGCCGCTGCACCCCAGCACTCGGACTTTCATTCGGGACCTCCTGATGGTCGCGGGCCCTGGACCCTGGCTGCAAGTATCGTGGCCGCCGCCCCATCCGGCAAGCCGCGTCCCGCCGGGCAGGTGCGCGACGCGACGGCCAGGCCTACAATGAACGCATCGTTCAAGCTCCAGGCCATCCAAGGCAAAGGTGGGCCCCATGCGCTGCATCGGCTGCGGGTTCGAGAATCCGGCAGGCGCCAAGTTCTGCGAGGAATGCGGCGCCGGGCTGGTCCATGTCTGCCCGGCCTGCGGCCACGAGGTCGGCACGAGCGCCAAGTTCTGCAGCGAATGCGGCGCCCCCTTGCGCGGGCACCCCGCCGGAGCGGCGTCCGCTTCCAGCGCCCCGGTCGACTACACCCCGCCCCACCTGGCCGAGCGCATACGCGCCGCGCAGGCCGCGATGCAGGCGCGCGGCGCGGCCGACGGCGAGCGCAAGACCATCACCGCGCTGTTCGCCGACATGGCCGGATCGACCGCCCTGATCCAGGACCTCGACCCCGAGGACGCGCGCCGCCTGATCGACCCGGTGCTGGCCCTGATGATGGACGCCGTGCACCACTACGAGGGCTATGTGGCCAAGTCCATGGGCGACGGCATCCTGGCCCTGTTCGGCGCGCCGATCGCGCACGAGGACCATGCGCAGCGCGCCCTGCTGGCGGCGCTGCGCATGCAGGACGACATGCGCCGCTATGCCGACCAGGTGCGCGTGACCCAGGGCATCGCGCTGCAGATCCGCGTGGGCATCAACTCCGGCGAGGTGGTGGTGCGCGCCATCCGCACCGACGACCTGCACACCGACTACGACCCGGTGGGGCATTCCATCCACATCGCCTCGCGCATGGAGGGCATCGCCGTGCCCGGCTCCATCGTCGCGAGCGAGCACACCCACCACCTGGCCGAGGGCTATTTCGCGTTCAAGGCACTGGGCGCGACGCCGATCAAGGGCCTCACCGAGCCCCTGCCGGTGTTCGAGGTGCTGGGCCTGGGCCCGCTTCGCACCCGGCTGCAGGTCTCGGCCAGCCGCGGGCTGGCGCGCTTCGTCGGCCGCGTGCGCGAGCTCGAGCAGCTGCGCGAGGCCCGCGCGCGCGCGCATGCCGGGCATGGGCAGATCGTCGGCGTGGTCGGCGAGCCCGGGGTCGGCAAGTCGCGCCTGTGCCACGAGTTCAGGCTGCTCGCGCCGCGCGAGGCCCTGGTGCTCGAGACCTTCTCGGTCTCGCACGGCAAGGCCTACCCCTACCTGCCGCTGATCGACCTGCTGAAGAACTACTGCCAGATCACGGCGCAGGACGACGAGCGCCGGCGCGAGGAGAAGCTGACCGGCAAGGTGCTGACCCTGGACCGCGCGCTGGAGGACAGCCTGCCCTACCTGTTCTACCTGCTGGGCATCGCCGAGCCGGACGCGGCGCTGGCCCAGATGCCGCCCCAGGTGCGCCGCCAGCGCACCTTCGAGGCGATCAAGCGGCTGCTGGTGCGCGAGAGCCTGGCCCAGCCGCTGGAGCTGATCGTCGAGGACCTGCAGTGGCTGGACACCGAGACCGAGGCCTTCCTCGGCTTCCTGGCCGAGAGCGTGGCCGGCGCCCGCATGCTGCTGCTGGTCAACTACCGGCCCGAGTACCGCCACGACTGGGGCAACAAGAGCTGCTACACCCAGCTGCACCTGGACCCGCTGGGCGAGGCCGAGGCCCGGGAACTGCTGCGCGACCTGCTGGGCAACGGCCCGCAGCTCGCCCCGCTCGAGCGGCTGATCCTGGCCCAGACCGAGGGCAACCCCTTCTTCATCGAGGAGCTGGTGCAGACCCTGATCGAGGAAGGGGCGCTGCGCGGCGAGCGCGGCCAATACCGGCTCGAGCGCTTCCCCGCCCGCCTGCACATCCCGAGCACGGTGCAGGGCGTGCTCGCCGCGCGCATCGACCGGCTGGGCGCGGCCGAGAAGGCGCTGCTGCAGACCCTGGCCGTGATCGGCAAGAGCTTTGCCTGGAGCCTGATCGCGCGCGTGGTCGACCAGCCCGAGGAGCAGCTCAAGAGCCTGCTCGCGCGGCTGCAGGCCGGCGAGTTCATCTACGAGCAGCCGGCCTTCCCCGAGGTGGAGTACAGCTTCAAGCACGCGCTGACCCAGGAGGTCAGCTACGGCTCGCTGCTGCTCGAGCGGCGCCGCGCGCTGCACGAGTGCACGGGCCAGGCCATCGAGTCGCTGTTCGCGAACCAGCTCGAGGCGCACTGCAACGAGCTGGCCCACCACTTCAGCCGCAGCGGCAACGCGCCCAAGGCCGTGGCCTACCTGCTGAGTGCCGGGCGCCAGGCGGTGCAGCGCTCGGCCGACGCCGAGGCGGTCAACCACCTGACCCAGGCCCTGGCCCTGCTGCCTTCCCTGCCCGACACGCCCGAGCGCGCGCGGCTGGAATTGCAGCTCCACATCAGCCTAGGCCCCGCCCAGATGGCCACGCGCGGCCCGGGCTCCCCGGCGGTCGAGGCGACCTACGCACGGGCCGTGGCGCTGTGCCGCGGGCTCGACGATACCGGCCAGCTCTTCCCTGCCCTGCAGGGGCTGCGCACCTACTACCAGGTCAGCGGCCAGCTGCAGACCGCGCGCGGCCACACCGAGCAGTTGCTCGCGCTGGCCGAGCAGGCCCAGGACCCGGCCTGGCTGGTCACGGCCCACCGGGCCATGGGCGCCAACCTGTTCAGCATGGGTGAACTGCGAGCCGCGCGCACGCACTTCGAGCAGGCCCTGGCCCTCTACGACCCGCAGCGGCACCAGTCGACCGACTACTACTACGGCTCCGAGCCCGGCCTGCTGGGGCTGGCCTTTCTCGCGCTGGACCTGTGGCTGCTCGGCCATCCGGACCAGGCCCTGACGCGCAGCGAGGCCATGCTGGCCCTGGCCCAGACCCTGGGCCACCCGCCCGCCTCGGCCACGGCCCTGATCTTCGCGGCCGAGCTGCGCCTGCGGCGCCGCGAGGTCCACAAGACGCGCGAGCTGACCGACGCCCTGCTTGCCATCGCGGGCGAGCAAGGCCTGCCGTTCGCGCTGACCTGGGGCACCGTGCTGTCGGGCTGGACCCTGGCCGCCCTGGGCCAGCCCGAGCAGGGCATCGAGAAAATGCGGCAGGGCATGGCCGCCTACCGCGCCACCGGCGCCGAGCTCTGGCGCACGCATTTCCTGGGCCTGCTGGCCGATGCTTGCGGCAGGGCAGGCGAGGCCGAGGCCGGGCTGCAGACGCTGGCCGAGGCCATGGCGCAGGTGGAGCGCACGCAGGAGCGCGTCTACGAGGCCGAGCTGTACCGGCTCAAGGGTGAGTTAACGTTGCTGCAGCCAGCCGACGCGGCGCAGCAGGCCAGCCGGCGGGACGAGGCCGAGGCCTGCTTCCTGCAGGCCATCGCGATCGCCCGCCGCCAGGGCGCCAAGTCGCTGGAGCTGCGCGCGGCACTGGGCCTGGGCAGGCTGTGGCGGGAGCAGGGCAAGCCCGTCGAGGCGCGCCAGATGCTGAGCGAGATCTACAACGGGTTCACTGAGGGCTTCGACACCCTGGACCTGCAGGAGGCCAAGGCACTGCTGGATGCGCTGGGCTGAGGCTGGAACAGCCGCCAGCGGAAGCTCGTGGTGCGGGCAAAGACGACGTTGTCGATGAGTGCACCCCGCCTGCCGGCCATCTGCTATCTATGGCCTCACGAGGTGCCCCCAATGCCGCGGGCGCCTGTCTCGGAATCCGAGACGCCGGGCAGTGCTTGACGCGAACCCTATGCCGGCGGAGTGCCACCGACCATGACGCTTTCTTCCAGCGGCGTCAGTTGCGGGCCATCCAGGGTGACGCTCGAGTCATCGTGACGAAACCGCGCAATGACGGGCTTGAGCTCCTCCTTGACGTGCTTTTCGCTGTAGCCGTTGAACAGGTGGCCCAGCAACCCGCGGCGCAGGTCGGTGGTATCCATGAACCAGTCGGCGATCGGGAAGGTGAGGTTCATGTTGTACTTCATCATGATTCCCATGTTGTGGTGCGCCGTATGGTGGCGGCGTATGGTGTTGATGAAGGGCATGTGACGCACGAACCAGTTCTCATGCACGTGGCAGCAGTAATGGAAGGTCTCGTAAACCAGGTATTGCCCGACCATCGTGATGAACACCACATAGCCCAGGTTGGGGCTGAGGAACCTCGAGGCCAGGTAGCCCAGAGGCAAGCCGGCCACGCCCAGCGTGATCAGGACTCGCCACGGGAAGAACACGATGCGGAATTCGCGCGTGGTGTCGATGGTGGGCTCGACGTCGCTGAAGTACTGGTGGTGCTGCCGGGTGTGGCGCTCGTAAATGGCTCGCAGCGCGAACAAGTCGATGCGCTTGTGCATCACATAGCGGTGCATGAACCACTCCACGAAATTGCCGGCGACGAAAACCGGCAAGGCTATCAGCCACTCCCAGCCTGCGTCGCGCAGTTGCCCAACGCAGTACCAGATGGCGGCGATGCCTACCCCGTAGAGCACCGCAATGTGCAGCACCCCGTTGTAAAGGGGGCTGATATCGGCCTTGTACTGCTCGCGGAACGTCCGCTGGCGCTCGGTCATCATCTGCAAACTCCAATTCAACTAATGTCCATCAAATATATCAGTAGCTCTTTTTTTGTCAAGACGAAGCCCGGCCCGGCGCTTGTCATACGATCTAAACTGTTCGAAAAGGAGAAAACTTGACTGCCACCCAGCGTGTTGCCGCGCGCAAGACACGGGCCGCGACCCCGGCGCGCCGGCCTAAGGCCCCGTCGAAGGCGCCACAGATCGTGCCCAAGGCGAGCCTGACGGAACAGGCTTACGAGATGATCGAAGAGGCCATCGTCACGTTGCGCCTCCCGCCGGGCGCCGCCGTGTCCGAGCAGGCCCTGAGCGAAATGACCGGCATAGGCCGCACCCCCGTGCGGGAAGCCATCCAGAGGCTGGCCCGCGAGCACCTCATGCAGGTGCTGCCCCAGCGCGGTCTGCTGGTGTCACACATCGATGTGGCCAAGCAGTTGCGGCTGCTGGAAACGCGTCGCGAGATCGAGCGGCTGATCTGCCGCAGCGCGGCACGCCGAGCCACGAACGATCAAAGGGAACGGTTCGCCGCGCTGGCAGCCGAGTTCATGAAAGCGTCCGCCAAGAATGACGACGTCCGCTTCATTCGCGCCGACCGCGAATTCAATGACCTGTGCCTGGCCGCGGCGCGCAACGAATTCGCCGAAGGCGCCATGCGCATGCTGCATGGCCTGTCGCGCCGCTTCTGGTACCTGCACTACAAGCAGGCGGCCGACATGCCCGAGATGGCCAGGCTGCACGCTGACGTCGCGGTCGCGATCTCCAAGGGTGATTTCGACGGCGCCGGCAAGGCTCTAGACCGTCTGATCGACAACCTGGAGGGCTTCGCTCGCTCGACCGTGCTGGGCTGAGCCTGGGCGCTAGATCGAGCTGGCCAGGCCCTTGCGCCAGGTGATGGCACGCGAGATTCCGCCCAGTTCGCACCACTCGCCGGTGATGCGCCGCGATTCGGCCCAAAGCAGGTTGATCAGGTCCTGTTCACGCGATTCGCTGAACCGCTCCAAGGTGGTGGTGATGCACAGCGAGGCCAAGGGCCGCCAATGCGGGTCGAACACCGGCACCGCGGCCGCAGCCATGCCCTGGTTGCCCAGGTTGCGGCTGGAGGCAAAGCCGCGCGTGCGGGTCAGCCGGACCTGGTCGCGAATGTACTGGGGCGTGATGTCCTTCTGCGCGCCGAGGTAGCGCGAGTTGTGCTCGATGATCGCCTCGACCTCGTCGTCCGGCAGGAAAGCCAGCAAGGCGATGCTGAAGGCGCCTATGCCCAGCGGCCAGCACTCGTTGGCGCGCAGGCGCAGCTCCGGCATCCGGTTCGCGCCCTCGCGCAAGTCCAGGCACAGGCCGTCGTAATGCGTGCGCACGGCGAGGTAGACCGCGTCGCCCGTGGCCTCGGCCAAGCGGTCCAGCACCCCCTTGCCGATGATGCGCAAATCGAACTGCTGGCCCATCACCGCATTGAGCACGGAGATCTGCGCGCCGAGCCGGTAGTTGCGCGAGGCCGCGTCCTGCTCGACGAAGCCCTCGCTCAAGAGCGCGCACAGGATGCGGTGCGCCGTGGCCTTGTGCAGCTTGCTCAGCTGCACGATCTTGGTCAGCGACGCGCCGGTGCGCCCCACGCTGCTCAGCACGTTCAGCACCGTCACGGCACGATGGATGCTGCGCACCCCTTCGGAGGCCGTCTTGCTGGGCCCGTAGGCACCGCCGCCGCCAAGCTGCAGCGGCTTGTCGGCGAAGGTCCAGAGGTTAGAGCCCATGTCCGCCAGGGGAACAGGGCTGCGCCGGAGCGCGGCGGGGCGTGGTGCGAGCATCACATGATTGGCGGCCAGATGCGCACGGCGGGCATGGGCGAGCCCGGCGCGTGGACCAGCTGGTCCATAGGCAGTTGGTGAACCTCGCCCTCGGGCGGCCCCTTGGCCAGGGCCGTTTCCTGCGGCTCGAAACTCCTGGCACGCGCATCGATCGACTCGAATTCATACAGCACCGCGATCTCCGGCCAGCCGCAGAGGCAGGAGTACACCCGGGCCGAAATCGCGCCGGGCATCCCCGCGATCAGCGGGAGCCGGCTGTTAGCGTACCACTTTCCCACGGCGTGTTCAGCCTCCACGTTCTTGATGCGCAGCATGCCCATCTGTATGCCGGGGCCGGGCGTGGTGCCGGGCGGGCGCAGGCGCAGTTCGGGGCCGTTGACGCGGTAGGTCTCGTTGAAGATATAGCTCTGTGGGCCGACGCGAAGATCCAGCATCTGCCGGCTGCGGCCGGTTTCGGCCGCTTCCTGGTCGATCACGCTGGGCGCGAACAGCAGCATCGGGTCCACGGCGCCCACCAGTTGCACGAACTGCGTGCCCGCTCCGGTTTCCGACGCGGCGGGGCGCTCGAACACCTTGTGCACCGAGTTCAGCATCGCCGGCCCGGTGGCATTCCTGTAGTGCGCGACCCAGGCGATGCCGGGCCGCTGCCGGATGGAGGGCAGGTACTCCTGATGCGCCCAGGCCAGATACTCCTCGGTCCTCTCGGCCGGCAGGTCGTACCAGATTGCCCATATTGCTCTGTCCATGCTCTGACTATCCTTTCCTGTGTAAATGACAATGCTTCGCTGCACCGCAGGCAGCGCCTTCAATCCAGCTTGGCCCCGGTCTCGCGCCACAGCCGGGTGATGCCGGCCTCCTGGCCGCCCATGAATTCCCGGAACTCGGCCACCGACATGGCCTCGGGCTCGAGCCCCGCATTCACCAAGGCCTGCGACACGGCCGGGTCCTTGATCGCCTTCGCAAGCGCCTTGTTGACCTGGTCCACCACCGCGGGCGGCGTGCCCGCCGGCGCGTGGATGCCGTACCAGGTCAGCAGGGTCAGCTGCGGCAAGCCCTGCTCGGCCACCGTGGCGACCTCGGGCAGGGCGGCCAGGCGCCGGGTTCCGGTGACGGCGATGGCGCGCAGCCGCCCTTCCTTGATGGCCGAGATCGCCGCCACGGCCGTATAGGTCACCTGGACGCGGGCCGCCATCACGTCGAGCAGCGCCGGCCCCACGCCCTTGTAGGCCACATGGGTGATGTCGGCCTTGCCGTAATGCCTCAGCATCTCGCAGGCCAGGTGCGAACTGCCCCCGATGCCGGCGGACGCGCAGTACACCGATTGCGGCTTGCCGTTGGCATAGGCGATCAGCTCGGGGATGTTCCTGACCGGCAGGCTTGCCGGCACCACCACGATCTGCGGCGCCGTCCCCAGCAGGCCGACCGGCGTGAAGTCACGCCCCATGACGAAGGGCGGAGGGTTGCGCGCCGCCTGGTTCAGCAGGTAGGCCCCGGTCGAATTGAGGAAGGTGTAGCCGTCCGGCTGCGCCTCTTTCACCGTCTTGGCCGCGATGATCCCGCCCGCCGACGGCAGGGGCTCCACGTTCACCTGCTGCTTCCAGCTCTGGGTGAGGAAGTTCGCGACCACGCGCGCCGGCACGTCGGAGCCACCGCCCACCACGAGGCGCACAGGCCGGCCGGGATAGTCAGACGCCGCGGCGCCGTCGGCCAGCACGAGCAAGGCCGGCAGCAGGATGCTGAGAAAAAGCTTGGCTTTCAACATGATCGTCTCCTGTCAATTTTGCGAGTTTGCGATTGCCGATACGGCAGGTCAGTCTTCCACCTTGATGCGGCTGCGCTCGGCGACCGCCTTGTACGCGTCGATGCGGCCTTCGACGAAGGTCCGGAATTCCTCCGGCGAGCTGCTGGTCTGCTGCTGCATGAACAGGCCCTTGTACTGGGCCGCCACTTCCTCGCGGCCCACGGCCTCGACGAACAGCGCGTGGATCTTCTTCAGCAGCTCCGGCTTCATCCTGGCAGGGGCGAACAGACCCACCCAGGTGTTGATCTCGAAATCGTCGGGCAGGCCCACCTCGCGCAGCGTAGGCACCTCGGGAAGTTCCGCAAGCCGGCCGGGACCCGTGACGAACAGCGCGCGGATGTCACCCTTGCGGATCTGCCCGACGAAGCTGGCGAGCGGAACGTAGGCGTAGTGCACCGAGCCCTCGTACATCAGCTGCAGCCCCTCGCTGCCACCCTTGACCGGCACGAACAGCAGGTCCAGGGCCTGCCGCTCGATCAGCTTGGCGAACCAGATGTGGCCGAAGCTGCCGACCCCCGCCGCGAAGTACGCGTACTTGCCCGGGCTGGCCTTCCACAGGGTCACGGCCTCCTTGAAGCTGGCCGGCTGGCTGCGCGCCGCCACCAGCGCGCTGGGGCCATCGGACAGCAGCGTGACCGGCTGTATGGCGGCCTTGACGTCGAAGGCGTACTTCTTCGCGTGCAGGGCCGGCGCCAGCCCGTTCGAGTTGATGTTGCCCACCAGCAGCGTGTAGCCGTCGGCCGCCGTGCGCGCCAGCTCGCTCAGGGCGGGAATGCCGTTGCCCCCCGCCTTGTTCTCCACGACGTAGGACATGCCCGTCTTCTTGCGCAGCTGCTCGGCCACGATGCGGGCGGTCAGGTCGGGCGTGCTGCCCGGCAAGGCGCTGACGATCAGGCGCACGCTCCTCGCGGGGTAGTCCTGGGCGGCGGCCTGGAGGCCGGCCGTCGCCAGCCCCAGCCAGGCCAGGCAGCGCAGCGTGCGCAGCAGAAATCGATTCATGTTTGTCTCCTGATTGGTTGTTCGAGGCGCCGTCGTCAGCTCATGCGGCGCCCCAGGATCGTCACCACGGTCGCGGCCTCCTCGGCGCCGAAGAAGCCGCCGCCGTTTTCCGCCGCCGCGAAGCGGGCCCCTTCGACCTGCCGCTTGCCGGCTTCCCCGCGCAACTGCGTGACCAGCTCGTGGATCTGGATCGCGCCGGTGGCGCCTATGGGGTGGCCCTTGGACACCAGGCCGCCCGAGGTGTTGACCGGCAGGCGGCCACCCAGGCGTGTGTCGCCGCGCTCGGCCATCGCGGCTCCGCCGCCCGGCTCGCAGAAACCCAGGTTCTCCACATGCAGGATCTCGGCGAAGCAGGTGGCGTCGTGCACTTCCGCCAGGTCGATGTCCTCGGGCCCTATGCCGGCCTGCGCGTAGGCGCGCTGGGCCGCCACGCGCCCGAGATGGCGGGACAGGTCGTCGGGATCGCGGCTGGAGCCGCTGACCAGCGCGCTGGCCAGCACTTCGACCGCGCGCTCGCCGCGCAGGCGTCCGAGCGCCCGCTCGCTGCACACCACCAGCGCGCCCGCGCCGTCGCTCAGCGGCGCGCACATCGCCCGCGTGAGCGGCCAGGAGATCAGGCGGTCGGCCAGCACCTGCTCCGTAGACAGCTCTTGCTGGTACTGGGCCAGCGGGTTCAGGGTGGAATGCCAGTGGCTCTTGGCGGCGACGCAGGCGATCTGCCGCTGCGTCGTTCCGTGGAGCCGCATGTGCTGGCGCGCCAGCGCCGCGTAGATGTCCATGAAGACACTGCGCAAACCGCTGTCCGCGGCGGCTTCGGGCGGCATGGGGACGCCTTCGCCCAGCGACAGCAGAAGCCGCGTGGTCTCCGCTTCGTTGTGGACATCCCATCCGCCGCGAAAGGCCTGCAGCATCAGCTCCTTCTTGTCCGGGTAGAACATCTTCTCGGCGCCCACCACCAGGGCGATGTCGACCAGGCCGGCCCTGACATGGGCGAAGGCCTGGTTCAGGCCGGTGGACGAGCTGCAACAGGCGTTCTCCACATTGGTGATGGGAATCGACTCGAAGCCCATGCTGCGCAGCGCGCATTGGCCGCGGATCGAGTTCTGCCCCTCCATCTGGCCCTGCCGCGAATTGGAGAACCAGGCCGCCTCGACCTGCGGCATGGCCAGGCCGGCGTCATCCAGCGCCGCAGCAACGGCCATCCGGGTCAGTTGCTTGACGGACAGATCGGGAAACTTGCCCAGCGGCGTCATCCCGACACCGGCGATGTATACGCGATCCATCAGCGCATCTCCCGCGAGGCCGGCGGCTCGAACAGCTCTTTGACATCGCGCCGCACGACCTTGCCCACCTCGTTGCGCGGCAGGTCGCTCACGATGTGGACGCTTTTGGGCGTCTGGATCGAGCCGAGCTCGTCCTTGACGAACTGGACCAGATCCTGCTCGCCCACCCGGGCACCGCCGCGCAGCACCACCGCCGCCTCCACGCGCTCGCCCCATTTGTCGTCGGCGACGCCGAACACCACGCTCTCGTGCACGCCAGGGTGCCTGGACAGCACGCCCTCCACGTCGGCGGGGTAGACGTTGAAGCCGCCCGAAATGATCATCTCCTTGAGCCGGCCACGGATGGTGAGGAAGCCGTCCTGGTCGAAGGAGCCGGTGTCCCCGGTATGCAACCAGCCGTCGACGATGGTCCGTGCGGTCATCTCGTCGTTGTCGAGGTAGCCCTTCATCAGCAGATCGCCCCTGGCGACCACCTCGCCGATCTCGCCGGGCTGCAGGATCCGGCCTTGCGGATCCATGACCTGCACCTGCACCAGCGGGCCGGCACGCCCCACCGTGCCGATGTAGCGCTCGTCCGCCAGTTCCTCGCGCGTCGCGCCGGTCAGGCACTGCGATGCCTCGGTCTGGCCGTAGGTGACGTCTATCCTGTTGCCGAGCACGGCCTGGGCCTGGCGGATCTTCTCCACCGGCATGGGTGCGGCGCCGTAGGTGATGCTGTGCAGGGCAGCCAGCTTGCGCGGCGCCCTCTCCTGCTCACCGACCAGCTGGTACAGCAAGGTAGGGGCCATGAAGATGCGCGAGACGCCACGCTGCTCGATCGCGTCCAGGATGGCGCCCGCCGCCGGTTTGCGCATCAGAACGTAGCGGCCGCCGATCGCGATGAACGGCAGGATGTAGGTGCCGCCGGCATGCGTGAGGGGCGAGACGGCGAGGCCGGTGTCGCTGCGGCCGAAGCGCCACATCATCCGCATGTGGACCAGGTGCGTCGCGCCGACACGGTAGGCCTGCTGCACCGCCTTGGGGACGCCGCTGGAGCCGCCGGTGAACTTGATGGCCTGCAGGTGGTCCAGCGTGACCCCCTTCCGCTGCGGGCCTTCGCCCATGCAGCGGCGGATTGCCTGCGCAACCTCGGACTCCCCATGCGTATCGGAGCCGACCAGCACCGGCGCCCCGTTGGGGCTGAGCTTGTCCAGGCAGTCCTCGTCCGCGATGAACAGCGCCGGCCGCGTCACCTGGACGATGCGGTCCAGATCGCGCCGGGAGTTCTGCGGGTTCAATGCGACCCAGGTGTTGCCGCTGGCATAGGTCGCGAGGATGGCCAGGTAATGGTTGAGCGTGTTGTAGGCACAGATCGCGATCCGGTTCTGGCAGCCCGGCACCCTGTGCTGGATATGGGCGGCCAGCGCGTCGACGCGCAAGGCGAGCTCGCGGTAGCTCAGCTGCGTGCTGTCGGATTCCACCGCCACGGCATCCGGCTGAAGCCTGGCGGTCTGGTAGAGGTTGTCTATCGGTAGCATGGTCGGCTGTCTAGGCATGGCGCTGGTTGTTGCGGATGATGTGGGAGAGAACCCGGCGCACCGCCTCGACCTCGCCCGCGGGCAGGCCGCTGGTCTGGCGCAGGTCGAAGTCATGCAGGTGGCGCATGATGGCTTCGCGGCAGGCTATGCCCTTGGCTGTGAGCTTCAGCGTCTGGCCGGGCGCGCGCAGCAGCAGCGAGCGGTCCGCCAGGTCGGCAACCGCGTCTTCCACATCGCGCACCCCGAGGTAGGCTCGCCGCACGAGCTCCGCCATGGGCAGTCCGTCCCGGCCCTGGTAGAGCACGGCGAGCACCCGGCTCTGGGCCAGCGTCAGGCCCTCGGCCTTCCTGTGCGCCTCGAACTGCTCGGACAAGGCCTGGTAGGCGAAGAGCAGCAGCACCATCAGCGAGGTGTTCTCCGCCGGGACCACGGCGGCCGCTTCGGGGCTGGCCTTCAGGCCGGGATGGTCGACCGCGACGCCGTAGCGGCCCTGCACGAACAGCAGCGGCTCCTTCTCGAAACGGGAAAAGCGCTTGACGCGACCCACGATCAGCAGATGGTCCCCGCCCTCGTACCTGGCCTCGTTTTCACACTCCAGCGCGGCCAGGACGTTATCCAGCACGGGCGAACCGCATTCGCCCTGCGTCCATGCGACCTGCGCGAACTTGTCCTCGGCGGGGGTCGCAAAGCAGCGCGACACCTCGATCTGGTCCGAGGCGAGGATGTTGACCGTGAAGTGGGAGGCGGCCTCGAACACCGGGCAGCTGCGCGCCTGGCGGTTGATCGCCCACAGGATCAGCGGCGGGTCCAGCGACAGCGAGGAGAACGAGTTGACGGTCACGCCGGCGCGCTCGGTGCCGGCCTGGGCCGTGATCACCGTCACGCCGGTGCCGAACTGCGACAGGCAGCGCCTGAACGCCCTCAGGTCGTCGGCGGGGTTGCCGGACTCGGCCGGCTCGGGTGAACGGATGCTTGTCATGGGAATCTCCGATGAAAGGGAGCGGCGTGCCGCGGCAAGGGCCGTCCCCCCGCGGTTGCGGCACGACGATCCTTGTGAATCAAGGTGGGTTGGCGAGGCGCGAGCCTCGGTACGGCTAGGGGATGTCGACGATGACCGTTCCCAGCTTGTTGCCCGCCTCGACGGCCCGATGGGCTGCCGCGGTAGCGGCCAGCGGATACCTGCCGGCGATGTTGTGAATGCGCTTCCCAGCCTCCAGCCAGCGGGTGATGTCGTGCTGCCCGGCACGGCATATGTCCTGTGGCATCAGCGGCAGGCGCAAGGCATGGATGGTCACGTTCTTGCCCTTGATCAGGTCGAACGGGACCACGGGGTTCGGTTGCCCCGTCGAGGCATAGGCGGCGATGGTGCCGTTGGTCCTGATGGCCTTGAGGCTGGCGGGCAGGTTGGCGCCGAACTCCACCTCGACGATGCGATCCACGCCCCGGCCCTCGGTGATCTCCAGCACGCGCTGCGCCACGTCTTCCGTCTTGTAGTCGATCACGGCGTCGGCGCCGGCTTCGCGGGCGATCTGCGCCTTCGCCGGCGAGCCCACCGTCGCGATCACGCGCGCCCCGCCCCATTTGGCCAGCTGCACCGCATAGTGGCCCACCGCGCCCGCGCCGCCGGTGACCAGCACGGTCTTGCCCTCGATGGCCCCGTCCATGAACAGGCACACCCAGGCCGTCAAGCAGGGAATGCCCAGCGTGGCGCCTTCGGCGAAGCCCACCTGGGACGGCAGAGGCGTCACCAGCCGCTCGTCGATGGCGATGTACTCGGCCGCGGTGCCGAAGGCGCGGCCATTCCTCTGGCCGTTGTAGAGCCAGACGCGCTGGCCGACCACGAAGCGGGTGACTCCCTTGCCGACCTGGTCGATCACGCCCGCGCCATCGCTGTTGGGGATGATGCGCGGCGCCGACAACTGCCACATGCCCCTGCGCAGCACGGTGTCCGCGGGATTCACGCTGGAGTTGTGCAGCTTGATCCTCACTTCGCCCGGCCCCGCCTGCGGCTCGGGCATCTCGCCCAGGGTCAGCACGTCCCCTGCCTCGCCAAAGCGCTCGTACCAGACAGCTTTCATGGCAGTTCTCCTCAGACCTCGGAAGCGAGATAAGGCGAGCCTTCGCGGCCAACGATCTCGCGCAGCAGCCGTACCGCACCGCCGGCCTTGGGCCAGCCCGAATAGTAGGCCGTGGTCAGGATCACCTCGATGAGGGTCGCCGCGGTGATGCCGAGTTTGTGCGCGTTCTCGAAATGCTGGGACAGCGTCTCGGGTGACGAGGCCGCCAGGGTGAGCGCGATCGCCACCAGCTCGCGGTCGCGCAGGCTCAGGCCGGGCCGCGCCCAGAGACCGCCATAGAGATGCTGCATGGAGAACTCGTGGAAGCTCCTGCCGTAGCGCTGGCTGGCGGCCGAGTGGTCGCCCAGATGGTTGTCCCAGCCCAGCCTGGACAGCACCTGCTCCGCACGGGCCATGGGGTTGCCCTGCGGCAGCTCGTCTGTCGCCGGCGTCTCGATCCCACGGTAGGGCGAGTCGGGCTGGGCCGCGATCTCCTCGAACAGCACCATGGCTTCGGCCGCCTTGGGCCAGCCGGCGTACCAGGCCACCATCAGCAGGATTTCCCGCATGGCGTCCGCCGAGAAGCCCAGGTAATGCGCGTTCCTCAGGTGGGGGATGAGGCCCACCTTGCTGGGCGTGGCGGCGATCAGCGCGATCATGATCAGCTCGCGGTCGCGCAGGTTCATCTGCGGGCGCTCCCACAAGCCGCCGACGACATGCTCCAGCGTGTGGTCCCAGAACTGCGCGCTCAGCCCGTAGGGCGCGGCTTCTCCCGGCACATCCAGGAACTCGAACCAGCCGAATTCCCGCAGGATTTCCTGGGTTCTCTCCCGGCCCTCGAAATGTTTTGCATCAGCCATTAGATCTGTCTCCTCGTTGGTTCAAAAGATGGCTTGCCGGCCTCGGCCTCATGCGGCGCCGGGCAGCTGCGCGAGCTTCGGCCACGGCACCTGCGCCAGTTCCGAGGGCACCATCAGCCTGCTCTCCTGGCTGACCAGGTAGCCCGCCGAGGCGCTCTTCTCCAGGAACGCATGCCAGGCCGGGTCCTTGTCCATCAGGGCGCGCCTGCGCGCACGGTCCTCGTAGCTCTCGTACACCCAGATGTGGATGTAGCTGTTGATGTCTCCATCGATGGGCAGAAAGATGCCCAGAGGCTCGCCCACGTACTTCTTCAGCACGGGGTAGCCGAACTCGTTGAACAGCGCCAGCTGCTTGTGCAGGGTGAGCGGCCGCACGCGGTAGGTCCGGTGATCGATCAGCATCTTCTTGCCCTTTCTATGCGGTTCGCTGGTAGACGATGTGCTCGTTGCCCTCGGGGTCCGCGATCGCCACATGGTCGTAGCCCGGGCCGTGGCGAATCTCCGTCAGCACCTGCGCGCCGTTGGCGGTCAGGCGCCTGACCGTGGCGGCCAGGTCCGCCACCTGGAAGTTGGCCATCAGCGCGCCACCGGCAAGTCCTCTGCCATAGGCCGGGCGGTCCGGTCCCTCGATGGCGAAGCGCACCGGCCCCGCCTCGAACATGGCGTACTGCGAGGCTTCGTCGCTGAACTTCTGCTTCAGACCGACGCACTCCCTGTAGTAGCGCACTGTCTCGAGCCAGTTCCTTGCGCGCAGCGTGACGATGCGGATCTCGCCATCAAACATGTTGTTCGTGCTCATCTCGCCTGCTCCACTTCCTGCTCCAGCCACGCCAGCACCGCTTCGACCAACGCGGCCGGGTTCTCGACCATGGGAAAGTGCCCGCATCCGGGCAGAGTGACCAGCGGTGCCTGGGGCAGCCGGCTCTCGTACACCGCGCGCGAGTCGGCGATGGGGGTGGATTCGCCGAACAAGACCAGCGTGGGCAGCGTGAGCCGCTCCAGCGCCGCGAAGCTGTCGTGGCGGCGCATGGCCCACATCACGCTGACCATGGTCTTGGCACCGGCCTTGTGGCGGTCGATGCTCCACTCCAGGTAGCCTTGCGGCGTGAGCCCGAGCACGCGCTTGGCGGCGAACTCGAACGGTTGGGCCACGACGCCGAACAAGGCCTCCATAGCCCCCCAGCGGCTGGCCCAGGCCTCGTCGCTGCGCGCGGGCGTCTCGACGATCACCAGCCTCTCGAACCGCTGCGGGTGATTCGCAGCCAGGTCGATGGCGATGCTTCCGCCCACCGAGCAGCCCAGCAGCGTGACTTGCTCGAGCTCGAGCGCATCGATGAATTCGAGCAGCAGCCGGCTGTAGCGCTCGATGGCGAAATGGTCGCCCAGGGGGAAGGAGTCGCCCTGGCCCGGCAGGTCGACCGCGTAGACGGCGAAGCGGTCCGAGAGGCCGGCGAAGGTTCCCGCGAACTGGCGCCAGGAGCCCCCATTGCTGTGCAGCAGCAGCAAGGCGGGGGCGTCGCGCGGCCCGGTCCTCACATAGTGAAGCTGGCCTTCGGAGGTGCTGACGAAATCGTGTTCCATGTGCATCTGCTTCCCGCCGCGCTCAGGCCGTGGCCGCCTCGAGGGGCTGGGCCGCGGCCGAGCCCCGCTTCATCGCGGGCATCACCTCCCGCGCAAAGGCCCTCAAGCTGTCCAGGTTGCCGCTGGGATCGCTGGCCAGCACATAGCCGACGCCGACCGATTCCAGGGCACGCAGCCTGTCGACGATCTCCGCGGGGCTGCCGAACAGCGGGGCATCGTCCAGCTCCGGGTCGCAGGCCACGGCATCGGGCTGGCGGATCCCGCCTATCGTGCCCAGGATCTCGGCGCGGCGCGCCATCTGGGCCGCCCGTTCCTGCGGCGTCTGTGCCAGGTACAGGCCGCGGGTGACACCGACCATCTCGGGCGTGTAACTCCGACCGACGAGCGCGCACTCCTCGCGGAAGATCCTCAGGCGCTCACCCACTTGCGCGACAGACGCCACCTGGTCCAGCAGCATGTTGTAGCCTTCGCGCGCCGCGCGGCGGATGCCCTCGGGGCTGACGGCACCGAGCCACATCGGCGGGTGAGGCTCCTGCCGCACCGGCGGCTCCACGATGATGTTCTCGTAGTGCCAGCGCTTGCCGTGGTGCGAAAAGCGCTCTTTCGACGTCCAGGACTTGCGGATCACTTCGATGGCCTCGTCGAAGCGCTCCTGCCCTTCCTCGATGGGAATGCCAAAGCTCTCATACTCCGCCTTCCGGTAGCCGCGGCCCACGCCGAAGTCCAGCCGGCCATTCGACAGCAGGTCCAGCGTGGCGGCCTGTTCGGCGACCAGCACGGGGTTGTGCCAGGGCAGCACCACCACGCCCGTGCCGAGACGGATCGTGCTGGTCTTGGCGGCGAGGTAGGCCAGCAGCGACATGGAGGAGGACACCTGCCCGATGCCGGTGAAATGGTGCTCGACCAGGAACAGGCTTTCGAAGCCCAGGCTCTCGGCTTCGAGCACATAGTCGACGAAGGTGTCGTAGCCCTGGCTGTCTGTGCGCGGCCCCTTGTCGCTGACCCGCGCGCCGCCGAACAATCCGAACTTCATATGTCGTCCTCTTGCAGAAATGTTTCAGTGGAATGAATGTTCTTTTCTCGACCGATTTGCGTCAACGCAGCGCCAGCGCTTTCCGTCCCGCCAGATGAACCGGGCCGGGCCTGCGCGTCCAAAGTCCACGTGGCGGGACGAAATCGGCGCGGCAGGAAACGGGAATGGACAGCGGCATGGCCGAGCGCCGGCAACCCGCGTTCGATTCGAGCCGGCCCCACTTGCAGCGAGTGCACGAGGTCCTGGCGGAAACGAGGGCGGGCCGGACGGCCTTGTTGAAGCAAGCCGGTGCGGCCGCTTTCCCTGGCGCGGGCTTAGCGCTGCGAAGCCAGCCAGGCCTCCAGCCCCTGGGCATTCAGCTCGAGGTCGTTGGCCAATAGTTCGGCGGCGCGGGCGCGCGGCAGGTTCACGCCCGCCGTCCCCAGCTCCCTCAAGTACAGGCTCGCCAGGCTTTGCCTGAGCCGGCTGCCCCGGCCGGCACCGTTCGGCAGTGAGCGCGCGATCTGCACCATGCGGTCGGCCTGCCGCAGCACCATGTCGGCGTGCTCGGCCACTCGCGTGATCGCGCCGAAATGGCTCAGGTAGGCGACACGCGGCCCGAGGGCGAGCAGGCGCCCGATCGAGCGGTGCAGGGCTTCGGGATCAAACTGGCTGGGGCTGGTGGAGGGTATGCCGAAATGGCCGCACTCGCCGCGCAACTCGGGGTAGGCGACGCCCAGCGTGTCCCCCGAGAAAATGCCCTCGCTGGCCTCGTCCCAGATGCAATGGTGGTGGCGGGCATGGCCCGGCGTGTCGACGAAGCGAAGGCGCCGGCCGGCGAGCTCCAGCGTCGCGCCGTCCTCGACGACGGTGACGCGGCCCGGGTGCACGGGGACGAGCTCACCATAGTCACGCTGCACCGCCTCGTCCCCGTAGACGGCCCGCACGGCCGCCATCATCTGCGAGGGGTCCACCATGTGCCGCGCACCGCGCGCATGGACCGCCAGCCTGGCCCGCGGCAATTGCCGCATCAGCCGGCCCGCCCCTCCCGCGTGGTCCAGATGCACGTGCGTGAGGATCAGCCAGTCCACGGCATCGGCCGCCAGCCCCTGCGCCGACAGCGCCGCCAGCAGCCTTGGGACGGCCTGGTTCGGCCCGCTGTCCACGAAGGCCGCGCGGCCGTTCTCGACGATCAGATAGCTCGCATCGAAGCCGGGCCGCTGAAAGCCCGTGTCGATGAGCGTGATGCCATGCGAGAGCGGTTCGAACTGCGTCATGGAAGCTTCCCGGTGAGTCCAGAGGTGGGATGAAGCACGCTTGCGGCGCTTAAAATATATCAGTACTATATCAGTTGAATTCAAAATTTTGCCGCCACCTCATGACCGTCGACCTCCTGGAACCCATCCATTTCTGCAGCCCTTCCCGCATCGTGTTCGGCCCGGGGGTGCGGCGCGAACTGCCCGCGCTGCTGCGCCACCTCGGCCTCATGAGCGCGGTGCTCGTGACCGACCGGTTCTTCGCGGCGCCGGGCCGGCCTGGCGCAGAGCTCGCCGACGCCTTGCTCAAGGCGGGCATCCAATGCGCGGTGTTCGATGCTTGCCAGCCGGACCCCAGCCTTGCCCTGTGCGATGCAGCGACGGGCGCGCTGTCCGGCCATGCCCGGCCGCAATGCGTGCTCGCCCTCGGAGGCGGCAGCAACATCGACCTGGCCAAGGTGCTGACGCTCACCCTGGTCAGCGGGGCCCCGGCGGCGTCCTATGTGGGAATCCCCTCGCTGCCGCATGCCCCGCTGCCCTTGATCGCCCTGCCGACTACCTCCGGCACGGCGTCCGAGCTGACCCCGGGCGCCATCCTGGTCGCGGGAGACGGCCAGACCAAGGTGGCCGTGATGGACAACCAGTTGCGCGCGCAGCTGGCCGTGATCGACCCGGAACTGAGCGTATCGTGCCCGCCCCGCGTCACGGCCGATGCCGGTGTGGACGCGCTGGCGCACGCCATCGAGTCGTACATCACGCTGGACGCTTCGCGGTTCGACCGCGAAGGCCAGCCGGACCCCGGCTATTCGGGGCGCAACCCGCTCACGCTCATGTTCGCCCGCGAGTCCATCCGCCTGTGTTTCGCCCACCTGCAAAAGGCCTACGCGGAGCCGGACCACATGACGGCCCGCAGCGGCATGGCGCTGGCCAGCCTGTACGCCGGCCTGTCCTACGGAAGCGCCGGCCTGCATGGCGTGCACGCGCTTGCCTACGGCCTGGCCGCGCTCACGCACGAAACCCACGGCACCACCAACGCAGCCGTGCTGCCGTACGTGATGGCGGAACTCGCGCATGAGCGCATGGACGATCTCTGCGAGATCGCGCGGATGGCGGGGGTGTATTCGGACAGCGCGCCCACGCCCGCGGGCGCCTTGGCCGCGGCGCAGCACGTGCGCTCCCTGATCGCTTCGGTCGGGCTGCCGACCGAGCTGCGGCGCATGGGCCTGAACCGGGACCAGCTGCCGGGACTGGTCGAGGCAGGACTGGGCGTGCGGCGTCTCACCAAGGCCTTTCCCGCAACCAACGCCCCGGCGCGCTATGCGGCGATCGTCCAGGCCGCCTTCCTGGGCCGCCTGCCCGGTGAAGCGCCGCGCCATGCTTGAAGACCATCAGCTCGGCGCCTTCGATCTGCAGTGCGGCTTGCGCACCTGCGGGCTCAGGCTGCGCTACGAGCAGCATGGTCAGCTGAACGCCGAGCGCTCGAACGCCATCCTGTTCCCCACCTGGTTCGCCGGGCGCCACACCGCCAACCGGTGGATCATTGGAAGCGGCCGCGCGCTGGACACCCGCCGGTTCTGCATCATCGTCGTCAACGCCCTGGGCAACGGCGAATCGTCCAGCCCGTCCAACGACGCGCAGCTGCTCCTGGACGCGCAACCTGTCGCCATCAGCCTGTTCGACAACGTCCGTGCGCAGCAAGAGCTGGTCCGCGCGCTGGGGATAGAGAGGCTGCATGCGGTGGTGGGCCGCTCGATGGGCGCCCAGCAGGCGCTGCAGTGGGGTTGCCTCTATCCGCAGAGGGTGAACCGGATCTTCGCCTTCTGCGGGCTGCCGCGCACCACGCCGCACAACCGCCTGCTGCTGGAGGCCATGGCCCAGGCCTTGTCGGCGCAGGAGGATGCGCATGGCGCGGCCGTGGCGCTTGCCGCGCGCATCTATGCCGCATGGTCGCTCTCGCACGAATTCTTCGCCGGCACTATGGCCGATCCTTCATGCCGCAGCGCCGGGGAATGGGTAGACCGCCACCTGGTCGCCGCCTTCCAGGCCTTCCACAGGCTGGACCTGCTGACCCTCGTGCGGACCTGGCAGAGCGCCGACATCTCGGACAATCCGGTGTTCAACGGCAAGCTGCACGCCGCCTTGGCGGCCATCCAGGCCCCTGCCTTGCTGATGCCCATCAGCCACGACCTGATCTTTCCCCCGCAGGATTTCGAGGAGGCGCAGGCGCACATCCCTCGCGCCGAGTCGCACCTGCTTTATTCGCACTGGGGCCACCGCGCGGCCGCCCCTGGCGGCAGCGCGGAGGACATCGCCACACTGGAGCGCACGCTCGATCGTTTCCTGGGCAAGGGCAAGGCTTCAGCGATGGAAAGCCTCTCGCTGCGGCTCGGTCAGGTCTGGCCGTTCTGACTACTCCACCGTGATATTCGCGCTGCTCACAATGTCGCGGTACAGCGTCGCCTGCGGCCTGACGAACGCCCGCAGATCTTGCCCGCTCAAGGGGGCGACCGTAATGCCGGCCTCCCCGAGCTTAGTGCGCACTTCGGGTCGCGCAAGGGCTTCGATCAATGCTTTCTCATAGGCTCTGACTGTCTCTGCCGCAGTTCCCGACTTCATGAACAGTCCTTGCCAGAGCGGCAAGGCCATGCCCTTGAATCCTTCCTCCTCGCCGATGCGCCTGACGTTAGGCAACAGCGGCACGCGGGCGGCATCGGACACCGACAGGGCCTTGATCTTGCCCTCCTTGAGAAACGGCATCGCCGTGGACAGGACCAGCACCGCGCTGTCGATCTGGCCGCCGACGAGGTCGGTGGCGATCTGGGCGCCGCCACGGTATGGCACGTGCAACAGTTCGACCCTCGCCTGCTTCTTGATCAGCGCCCCGTAGAGGTGTTGCATCGTCCCGATACCGGGGGTTGCATAGCTGAAGTTTTCCTTCCCGCTCTTGCGCAGTGCCACCACGAGATCCGAAAACGTCGCATACGGCGAGCTTGAGGGGACGGCCAGGATCATCGGAACGGTGGTCATGCGCCCAACCGGCACGAGATCCTTCTCCCAGTCGAGCTTGACCTTCGCGTTGACCATGGGCACGACGACGGTATCGGTGCCGCCCATGTAAATGATGCTGCCGTCAGCCGGCGCATTGAGCAGCTTCTGCACGGCGAGCATGCCGCTGGCGCCTGCAAGGTTTTCGACGACGACCGGGCGCCCGAGTTGCTTCGACAGTTCGCCACCGACAACGCGGGCGACATAGTCGGCGCTGCCGCCGGCGGAGTATCCGACGACCAGCGAGATCGGCTTGCCCGATTGGGCATGGCCCATGCCGGCCAGCAGCGCGCCGGCACCGAGCACGGCCAGCTTGTTCAACAGTCTGCGTTTCATACGAGGGTTCCTGTTCAGAAGATGTGCGTGACGCCGCGGGCGAACGCGGTGGCGCGGGTCGACCGCCCATGGAGAAGATCGACCGGCAAGTGCCGACCATGTCGACGCCGTTGGCAAATGCAAATTGTATTCATACAATACGCAATGTCAAATACAATACACATACACCCTCAACATTGAAAGACAAGCCATGAGCGCAGGCATGTTCGAATCGTTCTTCACCCGTCACTGGTTCAACGACGAAGCCAAGGCCATCTGGAGCGATGCAGCCACCCTGCAGGCCTGGCTGAGCGTCGAAGCCGCCCTGGCCCGCGCCCAGGCCGAACTGGGCATCATTCCCGGCGACGCCGCGCAGACGATCGCTGCGAAGGCGGATGCCGGCGCCTTCGACCTCGAACGCCTTTCCAGGGACATTGCATTCGCCCAGCACCCGTTCGTTCCCGTGCTGCGCCAATACGAAGAGATTTGCGGAGAGCCGGCAGCCGGCTATATCCATTGGGGTGCCACGACGCAGAACATCTTCGACACAGCCACCTCGCTACAGATGCTCGAATCACACCGGGTGCTGGCCGGGCACCTTGACACGGCGATCGACGCGCTTTGCAAGCTGGCTCAGGAGCACCGAGCCACCGTGCAGCCCGGCCGAACCCATGGCCAGCACGCGCTGCCGATGACCTTCGGCTTCAAGGTCGCCGGCTGGATCGATGAACTGGATCGCGATCGCGCTCGCCTGAATGAACGGCTGGCACCATCGTTCGTCGCGTCCCTGGGCGGGGCCATCGGCAGCTTCGCGGCGATGGGCGACCAGGGCCGCGAGGTCGAGGCGAGAATGGCGGGGCACCTGGGGCTGCAGCCGGCCGGATTGCCGATGCGCTCGTCGTACGACCGCGTCAGCGACTACGTGTCGGCGCTGGGCTTGCTGGCGGGAACTGCGCAAAAAATCGCTCAGGACATCGTCTTCATGCAACGCACCGAGATCGGAGAGGTCGAAGAGGCGTTTCACATGGGGAAGGTGGGCAGTTCGACCATGGCGCAAAAGCGCAATCCGTCGTCGGCGCTGATGCTGACCAGCCTTGCCCGGATGATGCGGGCGCGGGTGCCGCCGGCGCTCGAAGCCATGGTGAGGATGGACGAAGGAGATTCGTCCGCGACCAACGTGACGGACACGCTGCTGCCGGAAACCGCCATCATCGCGGCGTCGATCGCCGAAAGCCTCGGCACGCTGGCTCGCGGAATCGTCGTGCATCCGGAAGCGATGCGGCGCAACCTCGATATTTCGAACGGCCTGATTGCTTCCGAGGCTGCAATGATGCGCCTGACCGAGCTGATGGGACGGCACGAGGCGCACCACCTGCTCTATGAGGCCGCCCAGCGCACGGTGACGGAGAAGCTGCCGTTCATGACGGCCATCCGCGAGCATCCCATGCTGGCGGCGCGGGCCCTTCCGGCCGACTTCGCGCAGTCGCTCGAAGCCGGCGCCTATGTCGGCCAATCGACGGCCATCGCGACCGAGATCGTCGCACGCGTGGCGCGAAAATGACGAGCAGCCGCCCTAGGCTTGAGCGCGGCGCTTGGCTGCCACGCTGACGGCGGGATGCGTAGACCGCCGTGCCGCCCCAGGCGGATTCCCGATCGAAGCCCCCGCTCGCGTGACCACGGGAAGGAAGCGGATGCCATAGGCCCGGAAGGGGTCTGCCCAGCGCGCACCGATCGCCTCGTGCAGGTATTCGATCTGATCGGCGGCATTGCAGCCCACCACATCGAAGAAATCCGCATGCTCATTCGCCAAATCGGCACGCCCCAGCAGCACGACACTCAGTGTCGAAGGTATGGCCAAACCGGCGCGGGACAGCTGCTCGCGGAATCTGGCGCCGTCCTCGATCCCCCACGCCACCAGCGCCGTGAAGGGCAGCCGCCCCGATGCATCGAGGCGCTCCTTCAGCATCGCCACCAGTGCGCCCTCCAGATCCTGTTGCGGAAGGCGAGGCACGGCCACCGACTGCAGATCCACGTCCGTGAGCGTGCCGCGCAACTCCTCCAGGCGGCGCCGAGCGAGCTCGTTGGCCAGGAACGGATGCGACGTCGTCGCAAAAGCGATGCTTCGATGGCCTTGCTTCACGAGCAGGCGAATCGCCGTCGCCAAGGGTTCGCCCCATTCCAGGCCCACTGCATCGACCTCCGCCCCGACCAGGGCGACACCGTCGACGACCACCACATCGGTCTTCTGCCGAACGGCAGCAAGGGTTTCGATGGCAATGCTTTCGAACGACGACTGGATCACGCAGGCGTCGAAACGCGGAAGGCCTTTCAAGACAGCGCGCGCGTGCTCGGAATCCGTGTACGAGACCTCGAGCACGCGATGGCCCTCGGCGGCGAAGCGACGCAGCAAGCCGTCCACCACCACGCGGCCGCGAACGATGCTGACCGAGCGACGAAGCAGGAGGACGGAACGAACCGCAGCAGGCGCCTCGGCAGCACTGGCGTCCAGCGTCTGTCCATGTGCCGTGAAGAAGGTCCCGCGACCGACCTGCGACTCGATCAGCCGTTTCGTCTTGAGACGGTCCAAGGCGTGCTGAACCACGATCTGCGACACGCCGAACCGGCGCATGAGATCGCGCACGGGGGGAACGCGATCCCCGGGCTTGGCGTCTTTGGCCAGCGTATCGAGGAAATGATTCAGGTCGGTCGAAGCTGCGGACATGTACATACAATACAAAACGGAATACAGCAAGCGTATCACCAGAGTCGCAGCTACGCGACAAGCCCTTCTCTCGAGCCCGCCATGAACAGACTGCAATCCGAGTTGCATCGCCTCTACCTCTCGCAGGACCCAGAACGCCAAGACCACGTGCCCCAGGAGTCCGACCTGATCGCCCCCGACGGACGGGTGCGGGCGCTGGTCCTGGAGCTTGCCCGGCCCGCAGACTGGCATGCGCTCTCGGCCGCATGGCAAGGGGTCCAGGCCGAGCTGGAACTGCCCGCCCCCGCGATCGCCGTCTCCGGCGTCGACGGCTGCCAGCTCTGGTTCTCGCTCGCGCAGCCGGTGCCCGTCGCGCAGGCGCTGGGCTTTCTCGAATCCCTGCGCCTGCGCTACCTGGGCAACGTCAAGGCTGGGCGCGTAGGCCTGATGGCCGCCGGGGACGCGGCCATGGTGCCTGCCTTGCAGGAGGCCACGGGCCGTTGGTCGGCTTTCGTGGCCCCGGACCTGGCCGCCTTGTTCGCCGACGAGCCCTGGCTCGACCTGGCCCCCAGCCCTGAGGCCCAGGCGGACCTGCTGTCGCGCCTGCAAAGCATCCCGCCCGCGGACTTCGAGCGGGCCTTGGAGCGGCTGGGGGCTGGCGCGCACCCACCCGCCGCGCCTGCCGAGCCGGCGCACGCCGCATCGGCGCCGGCCGGCGAGCCTCTGGATCCCAAGCGCTTCCTGCTCGGCGTGATGAACGATGCGGCCGTGGCGCTGCCGCTGCGCATCGAGGCGGCGAAGGCGCTTCTGCCCTACTTCGAAGCGCCGCGGGACCGATGAGCCGATCCGCCCTGAAGGCGGCCGGCCATCATTTCTTCGACCGGCTTCGTCGCGCCGGCTTGGCCTCCACCGACGTGCATTTCTGGCTCGCCTGATCGAGCCACAGCAGGGCATCCAGATGCGACAGGAAGCGCCGCAGGTAGTCCGGCGACAGCTGGCGCATCAAGCCCAGCGAACGCAGCACCAGCAGGTGCGAGTTGAGCGGGCCGGCGTTCTCGGGCCCGCGGCCCATGGCCTGGTCCACCTGGTCCTCGGCCGCGATTCGGGACCAGCTCTCCCTGAAGCGAACCACGCTCTTCATGTCAGGCCTTGCCTCGAGCTCGCTGCCCCCCTGCGCGAGCTGGCGGATATGCTGGTTCAGCTCGGCCAGCGGCGCGCAGCCTGTGTCGGCTGCCGCTTGCGCGCCGATCCGGCGCAGGCCCGCGTAGTCGCCCGCCGCGAGCAGGCGGCGCAGCTCGCGGGCCAGGCCGGGATACCTGCCCGACAGGCCAGCCACCTGGTCCTCGGCCGCTTTGCGCGCCTGGCTGAAGCGCTGCTCGTAGTCCTGCAGCGCGGCCTCGAGCTTGCCTTCGAGGATGGGCCGCAGCCCGGCCGGCGCGGCCTGCATGCGCTGCGACAGCCGCTCCAGGTAATGAAAGCGCAGGGGATCGAAGCGCTGGGCACCAACGCTGCGCAGGCGCTCGAGCGGCGACAGTGCCGCTGCGACCAGAACCGACTCACTCATGGGACCAGGGCTTCACATCGGCCGACTTGGGCACCGGCGCCATTTCCACGCGCCGGTTCAAGGCGCGCCCCTTGTCGCTCGCGTTGGAGGCCACCGGCTGCTCGGCGCCGAAGGCCGCGGCAAAGACCCGGGACGAGGGCATGCCCTCCTCGATCAAGGCACGCGTCACCGTGAGCGCGCGCTGGGCCGAGAGCTCCAGGTTGTCCGCAAAGCGCTGGTTGCCCTCCTGGATGCGCTTGTCGTCGGTGAAGCCGCTGACCATCAGCATCTCGTCGCGCTCGCCCAGGTAGACACGCAAGGGCGGCACCAGGCTCTTGAGCAGCAGCCGGCCGTCGGGGCGCAACTGGTCGGAATTCAGCGGGAACAGCACGCTGCCGCTGATGCCTATGCGCCCGTTGTTCAGCGTCACCCTGCCCGTCTGCAGCGGGATGGCCAGGGCCTTCTCCAGGGCCATGCGGCGCTGCTCCTCCATCCGGCGCTTCTGGACCTCGGCTTCCAGGTTGGCCGCCAGGTCCATCTGGACCACCAGCACGCCGATCAGGATCAGCACGAAGGCGCCCACCAGGCCCGACATCAGGTCGCCGAAGACGGCCCAGACCGGCGCGGTCTGCTCGATGCCGTCGCCCCGCTCGTCCAGCTCGCTCATCCGGCGACCCCCTCGGCCAGCGCGGCCTGCCTGCCATGCAGCCGGCGCAGGTCTTCGACGATGCCCTGCTGCGAGGCGATGCTGAGGTCTATGAGCTCGCGCGCCTGCGCCACGTAGTAGGCCAGCTGCTCGTCACTGCGCGCCATGGACCGGTCGATCGAGTTCTCCACGCGCTGCAGGCTTTCGACCAGCTTCTCGTTGCCCGCGCTGAAGAGCTGCACGCCATGGCCGAACGATTCGCCCAGGCTGGACAGCTCGACCGCGCTGCCGGCCACATGCGCCGCCATGTCCGCCGCCCTGCCGGCCTGTGCATCCAGCGTCTGCGAGAGCTGGCTGCCGGCCTGGTCCAGCACGGTCGTCGCCGAGGCCACCAGCGACTCGATCGCCGCCCGCTGCTCGGCAGAAGCCTGGTTGAGGGTCTGGAGCAGCGCACCGATGCGCTCCATCAGGGCCTGGCGCTCCTCGAGCGCGAGATTGTCCCGCTCGGTGAGCCGGGTCATTTCCCCGCGCAACTGCGCTATCACTTCGGCAGCGGCCTGGGGCACCTCGGCGGCCGTTTGCAGCAGCCGGGTCATCGGCGCCTCGAGCGCCGCGCCCAGCGTGGCCAGCTGGCTGGCCAGCGCCGCCTGCAGCTCGCCCAGCCGCTCGACGGCGGCCTGGCCGCGCGCGGCCTCTTGGTCCCTGAGCGCGACCAGCTCGGCGCGCCACAGACTGGCCAACTGATCCATGCGATCGCCCTGCTGCTTCACCCAGAGGGCCTCGGCCTCGATGCGCGAACGAACCAGCGCCTCGGACTGGGCCAGCAGCTGCGCAATGCCCTCCGAGGTCTGGCGCGCATGCGTGCTGGCGCGCCCGGTGATCTCGCCCACGGTCTGCTCCAGCGTCTGGCAGACGGCCTGCTGCTGGGCCAGCGTCTGCGCGCCGGCGCGCTGCCATTCGCCCTGGAGCTGGGCGGCCATGGACTCTAGCGTGCGCGTCCAGGCCGCCAGCCGCTGGCCATCGGCCGAGGCCTGCTCCGATTGCGACCTGGCCGCGGCCTCGTGGACCTGGGCCAGCAGCGCGCTGGAACGCTGCTCGAAGGTCTGCGTGAAGGTCGCCAACGCCCGCTCCAGGCCGCCGGCCAGGCTGTCATTGGTGCGCGCGTGCTGGTCCAGGGCCGTCGCCCAGCCATCGGACACGCTGCGCGCGGTGGCCGCGAACCGGGCCGACAGGCCATCGAGCTGCGCTTGCGCCGCATCGACCTGGCGCTGGTGCATGCGCTGGGACTCCTGAGCGATACCCGACATGGCGGACTCGACCACCGGCTTGAGGCTCTCGCCCGCGATCCTGGCGCTGGCCGAGAGGCTGTCCTTCAGCGAGCTTCCCACGGCCTCGGCCAGCTCGGTGTAGGCGAGCTTCGCCTCGCGGTGGAACTGCGCCTGCTGGCCCAGCGTCTGCTCGTTGAGCTGCTGGCTGCGGCGCTCCAGGCCCTCCATCAGCGCCTGCAGCCGGTCCACCACGCCGGGCAAGGCATGCGACTGCAATTGCAGGGCCTTGAAGGTCTGCTGGCGCTGGTGGCCGAGCGAGAAGGGCCGCAGCACGGTCGCGATGCGGGTGTCCAGCAAGCGCGCCGCTTCCGCCCGCTCGCGGCGGCCGATGGCCGACATCAGGCCCAGCATGGCGGACGCGGCCACCCCGGCCACCGAGGTGCCGAAGGACAGCCCCAGCCCCTTGATCGGCGCCGCCAGCGCCGAGCGTATGGCCTGCAGGTCCGTCGAGCCTTCCAGCGCGAACACGGCGCCCTTGAAGGTCACGACCATGCCCAGGAAGGTGCCCAGCATGCCCAGCATCACCAGCAGCCCCACCAGGTAGGGCGTCAACGCCGGGCCGGGCAAGGCGACGCGTTCGCCCTCGATCCGCAGACGCACGGGGTTCTGCAGGGAGGCAGGCACGCCGTCCAGCCAGGGGCCGAGCTCCGAAAGCGGCTCTCGAATATCGGCCAGCGCCCGCGCCAGCGCGGCCGTGGCGGCGCGGTACTGCCGGAGCTCGAACGCGCCCAGCAGATAGGCTGCGGCGATCGCCGCGCTCATGAGCAGGGCCATGGCGCTCGATCCGACAAAGCCCATGCCCACCCAGGCCACGACCGCCAGGCCGATGGCGAAGGCGGCTGAAAAAACGATCCTGTTCATGCTCATTTCTTGATTTCGTTGCTCAATGCTTCGACCAGTCCCGCGACCGGCTGCAGGCGAAGCTCCAGTTCCGCCAGCAAGACCGCCTGCAACTCCCTGCCGAAGGCTTCCAGCCATACGCCCGGTTGCCGGGTCTTGCGCAGGTGCTCGAAGCGTCTTTCCAGCAGCGCAGGCACCGTCGCCAGCAGCCTTTGCTCGCGGGCGCCCAGCAGCTCCTCCCACGCGGCATCCAGCGCGGCCAGTTGCCTGAGCCCGGGAGAGGCCTTTGACAGGGCTTGCCGGACAAAGTCCCGCAAGGGGCCGATCCTCAACTCCATCTGGCGCTGCTGGTCCTGGTAGCGCTGGCGATACGGCGCATAGTCGGCGTCCGCTTCAACCACTGCCTCTGCGTGAAGATGGGCGGGCTTGGCTTGTTTTCCATGGGCCGGGGATGGGCCGTTCGCCGCGATGGCTTTCTCGAGGGCCGTTCGCACCCGATGAAACTCTTCCTCGACGGCACTGGCTCCGGCCGCCCGCGCCTGCGACGGCCGCGCCTGGGCCACCGCCCCGATCGACTGCTGCGCGGCGTGGAGCTTGATGGCGTCGAACGCGTTCAGCCACAGACTCAGCCGCTCCGCTGAGTCCTGCCTGGACGCATCCACCTCCACCAGGGCCGCCTCACCGAGCAAGCGAACGAGTCTTGAACTGCTGAAGTTCCGGCGCGGAAACACCCCCTCAATCACCATGCCTCCAATCGCTCACTCGACCGTGACCGACTTGGCCAGGTTTCTTGGCTTGTCCACATCCGTCCCCCTGGCGCAAGCCGTGTGGTAGGCCAGCAGCTGCAGCGGCACCACGTGCAGGATGGGCGACAGGGGTCCGTAGTGCTCGGGCATGCGGATCACGTGCAGGCCTTCGCTGCTCTCGATGCGGGTGTCGGCATCGGCCAGCACGTAGAGCACGCCGCCGCGCGCGCGCACCTCCTGCATATTGCTCTTGAGCTTTTCCAGCAGCGCGTCGTTGGGGGCCACCGTGACCACGGGCATGGCGCTGGTGACCAGGGCCAGCGGGCCGTGCTTGAGCTCGCCGGCGGCGTAGGCCTCGGCGTGGATGTAGGTGACCTCCTTGAGTTTGAGCGCGCCTTCCAGCGCGATCGGATAGTGCAGGCCGCGGCCCAGGAACAGGGCGTTTTCCTTGGCCGTGAAGTCTTCCGCCCAGCCGATGATCTGCGGCTCCAGCGCCAGCACGGCCGCAAGGGCGGCCGGCAGGTGGCGCATGGCCTTGAGGTGCTGGGCCTCGTCGGCCTCGCTGAGGCGCCCCTTGACCTGGGCCAGCGCCAGCGTGAGCAGGAACAGGCCCGCCAGCTGGGTGGTGAAGGCCTTGGTCGAGGCCACGCCGATCTCGGCGCCGGCGCGCGTGATGTAGGCCAGGCTGCATTCGCGCACCATGGCCGAGGTGGCGACGTTGCAGATGGTCAGCGTGTGCCTCATGCCCAGGCTCTGGGCGTGGCGCAGCGCGGCCAGGGTGTCGGCGGTCTCGCCGGACTGGCTGATGGTGACCACCAGGGTGCGCGGGTTGGGCACGGAGTCGCGATAACGGTATTCGCTGGCGATCTCCACCTGGGTCGGCACCTTGGCGATGGCCTCCAGCCAGTACTTGGCGGTGCAGCCGCTGTAGTAGCTGGTGCCGCAGGCCAGGATCAGCACCTGGTCGATCTCCTTGAACACCCGGTAGGCGCCGTCGCCGAACAGCTCGGGCACGATGCCCTCCACGCCTTCCAGCGTGTCGGCGATGGCGCGCGGCTGCTCGAAGATCTCCTTCTGCATGTAGTGGCGGTAGGGACCGAGCTCGGCCACGCCGCTGTGCACCTGCACGGTCTTGACGGGGCGCGTGACCGGCTTGTGCTCGCGGTCCACCACCCAGAACTTGCCCAGCTGCAGGTCGACCACGTCGCCCTCCTCGAGGTAGCAGATCTGGTCGGTCACGCCGGCCAGGGCCATGGCGTCGCTGGCCAGGAACAGCTCGCCCCCCTGGGCTGCTGAAACCCCTGCGGTAGTGCCCACGCCCAGCACCAGCGGAGAGCCGGCGCGCGCGCCGACCACGCGCTGCGGCTCGTCCTTGTGGAACACTGCGATCGCATAGGCGCCGTGCAGCTGGCGCACCGCGGCCTTGACGGCCTCGAACAGGTCGCCCTCGTAGAGGCTGTCGACCAGGTGGGCGATGACCTCGGTGTCGGTCTGGCTGGCGAACCGGTAGCCGCGCGCCTGCAGGGCGGCGCGCAGCGCGTCATGGTTCTCGATGATGCCGTTGTGCACCAGGGCCACGCGGCCCGGGCGCTGGGCCGCGTCGGCGCCGGGGCCGTGGCTGAAATGCGGGTGGGCGTTGTGCACCGCCGGCGCGCCATGCGTGGCCCAGCGCGTGTGGGCGATGCCGGTCTGGCCCTCAAGCTGCTCGGCCTCGACCTGGGCCATGAGCTCGGCCACGCGGGCCGTGCTGCGCGCGCGCTTCAGGCCGCCGGCATGGACCGCCACACCGCAGGAGTCGTAGCCGCGGTACTCCAGGCGCTGCAGGCCCTGGACCAGGATGGGAACGATGTTGCGCGTGGAAACCGCGCCGACGATGCCGCACATGGGGATGACTCCTGAACTGAATGCCCGCCATGGTAGACCCTGAGTATGAAAATTTTTAGTGTTTATTTTTTTGTTTTTGAACGAAAATTCCACAAATTCACAACAATGGAATATTAGTTCAATTTTCAAATAAAAATGAAACAACAAGAACTAGACCAGACCGACCTGCAGCTGCTGGACCTGCTGCAGCGCGACGCCAGCCTGAGCAACGTGGCCCTGGCCGAGCGCCTGCACCTGTCGCCGCCGACCTGCCTGCGGCGCGTCAAGCGCCTGCAGCAGGAGGGCTGGATAGAGCGGCACGTGGCGGTGCTGAACGCCGACCGACTGGGCGCCGCGCTCGGCCATGGCCTGTCCGCCATCGTCGAGGTCTCGCTGGACCGCCAGGGCGAGGAGCAGCTGGCGGCCTTCGAGGCGCGCGCCGTGGCGCAGGACGCGGTGCAGCAGTGCTACCGCGTCTCGCCGGGGCCGGATTTCGTGCTGGTGGTGCAGGCAGCCGACATGCCGGACTACCTGGCCCTGGCCCAGCGCTTGTTCACGCAGGACGCGAACGTGCGCAACGTCAAGGCCTTCTTCAGCGTCAAGCGGGCCAAGTTCAGCAGCCTCTGGCCGCTGCGGCGCTGAGGCCTAGAACCAGGGTCAGGCCTTGGCTTTCTTCGTGGGCCGCTGCCAGTTCGCGATGCTGAGCTGCTTGCCGCGCGCCACGCTCAGGGCGCCGGCCGGCGTGTCCTTGGTGATGGTCGAGCCCGCGCCCACGGTGCCGCCCGCGCCCAGGGTTACGGGCGCGACCAGCACGCAGTTGCTGCCGACATGCACGTCGGCCTCGATCACCGTGCGGTGCTTGTTGGCGCCGTCGTAGTTGGCCGTGATGCTGCCGGCGCCGTAGTTCACGCGTTCGCCCACCGTGGCGTCGCCCAGGTAGGCCAGGTGGTTGGCCTTGGCGCCCCGGGCCAGGGTGGCGTTCTTGACCTCGACGAAGTTGCCGATATGCACCTCGGCGCCGAGCCGGGCGCCGGGGCGCAGGCGCGCGAAGGGACCAACGAGCGCGCCTTCGCCCACGCTGACACCCAGCTGCTCGCCGTCGATGTGGGTGAAGGGGTGGATCACGGCGCCGGCTGCGATGCTGGCGTTGGCGATCACGCAGTTCGCGCCTATGCTCACGCCCTCGCCCAGGCTGACGCGGCCCTCGAACACGCAGTTGACGTCGATCTCCACGTCCTGGCCGCAGGCCAGCTCGCCGCGCAGGTCGAAGCGCGCCGGGTCGGCCAGGCGCACGCCCTGCTCCATCAGCCGGCGTGCCTGGCGCAGCTGGTGGGCGCGCTCGAGCTCGGCCAGCTGCAGCGGGCTGTTGACGCCGGCCACCTGCAGGGCGTCGGCGATCTGGTGCGCGAGCACGGGCACGCCGTCGGCCACGGCGAACTTGACGATGTCGGTCAGGTAGTACTCGCCCTGGGCATTGCGGTTGTCCAGCCGCGCCAGCCAGGCCTTGAGCCGGCGCGCCGGCACGGCCATGATGCCGCTGTAGACCTCGCGGATCGCGCGCTGGGCCTCGCTGGCGTCCTTGTGCTCGACGATGGCCTGCACCCGATCGCCGGCGCGCACGATGCGGCCGTAGCCCGTGGGGTCGGCGAAGTCTATGGTCAGCAGCGCCAGGCGCTGGCCCGCGCACAGGGCGATCAGCGCCTGCAGGGTGTCGGCCTGGGTCAGCGGCACGTCGCCCGAAAGCACGACCACGATGCCGTCGTCCGGCAGCACGGGCACGGCCTGCTGCACCGCATGGCCGGTGCCCAGCTGGGGCTGCTGGCGCACGAACTGCAGGGCTGGTGCGCCGGCGCTGGCGTTGGCGGCCAGCGCGGCCTCCACCTGCTCGGCCCCATGGCCGGTGATCACCACGCAGGAACGCGCCGCGAGCGCCGCCGCCGTATCCACCACATGCTGCACCAGCGGCCTGCCCGCCAGGCGGTGCAGGACCTTGGGCCGGCGGCTCTTCATGCGCGTGCCCATGCCGGCGGCCATGATGACCACATCGATTGCTGTCATGTCTATCCCTTGGAAAAACTGTGCGGATTATCGTGGCGCCGCAGGCCAGGTTTCCGCCGCGCGCTGCTTTGCCTATGATTTCCGGAAGGCCGCGCGCCGCGTGGACCAGACAAGAAACAGGGAGTCACCATGCCTTACATGTTGTTGATCATCGAGCCGCCGCAGCAGCGGCGCTCGCGCAGCGAGGCCGAGGGCCGCGCGGTCTACGAGCGCATGCTGCGCTTCGGCGATGGCCTGCGCTCACGCGGCCAGCTGCTGGCCGCCGAGTCGCTGGCCTCGCACGCGACAGCCGCCCGGGTGCAGCGGCGGGACGACCTGGCCCAGGTGCTGGACGGCCCCTTCGCCGAAGCCAAGGAAATGGTGGGCGGCTTCTACCTGATCGACTGCGCCAGCTTCGACGAGGCCATCGCCATCGCGCGCGAATGCCCTGCCGCCGAATGGGCCCAGGTGGAGGTGCGCGCCCTGGCCCCCTGCTACGGCGACAGCGGGGCCCGCCCGGCGCCCTTGGCCCGCGCCACGACCTAGGGTAAATACCTAGGCTCAGCTTGTCGAGAACGCTGCGCGCCATTCGTCGTCCTCACAGAAGCCCCAGGGCTTCGCCGCCAGGCCGGCAGGGTGCCGGGACCGGCGTCACCACAGGAGAGATCCCCCATGCGCTTCATGATCATCGTCCGCTCCACGCCCGAGTTCGAGGCCGAAACCACACCCGCCCCCGACGAAAAGCTGTTCGCCGCCATGGCCGACTACCACGAGCAGCTGGCCCAGGCCGGCGTGCTGCTCGACGCCTCGGGCCTGCAGCCCAGCGCCAAGGGCTGGCGCATACGCTACCAGGGCGAGCGCCGCCAGGTCATCGACGGGCCCTTCGCCGAGACCAAGGAGCTGATCGCGGGCTACACCCTGATCCAGGTGCGCTCGCGCGAGGAGGCGCTGGAATGGTCGCGTCGCTTCCCCAACCCGGTCGGCGAGGGCCAACCCGCCGAGATCGAGGTGCGCCAGCTGTACGAGCTCGAGGACTTTCCGCCCAGCGAGGGCGTGGACCGCTTCAAGCGCATGGGCGTGGGCTGACCCGGCCCGCACCACCCACACCACAGGAGCACCGCATGAGCACAGACCGCCCTGCCGCCGCAGCGCCCGACCCGCGAGAGATCTTCAGCAGCCGCCTGCTGGACTGGCCACCGGCCCAGGTGTTCCAGGCTTGCGCCCAGCCCGAGCGGCTGGCGCGCTGGTGGGGCCCGAGCGGCTTTCGCAGCAGCTTCCACGCCTTCGACTTCCGCCCCGGCGGCGACTGGCGCTTCACCATGCACGGACCGGACGGCACCGACTACCCCAACCACAACCGCTTCGTCGAGATCCAGGCGCCCGAGCGCATCGTGATCGAGCACCTGGCGCAGCCGCACCACTTCGTCCTGACCCTCACGCTGGAGGCCGAGGGCCAGGACCAGACCCGCCTGGGCTTTCGCCAGCGCTTCGACGACGCCGCGGAGCGCGAGCGCGTGGCCGCCTTCGCCATCCCCGCCAACGAGCAGAACCTGGACCGCCTGCAGGCCGAACTGGCCAGAAACTGAAAGGAAACCCATGAAACGCCAGATCTACGTCAACCTGCCGATCAAGGACATGGCGCGCAGCCAGGCCTTCTTCCGCAGCCTGGGCTTCGACTTCAACCCGCAGTTCACCAACGAGCAGGGCGCCTGCATGGTGGTGGCCGACGACATCTACGTGATGCTGCTGGTCGAGCCCTTCTTCCAGACCTTTACCAAGAAGCCCGTGGCCGACGCCACCAAGAGCACCGAGGTGCTGGTCTGCCTGTCCTGCGCCAGCCGCGCCGAGGTCGACGAGACGGTCGCCAAGGCGCGGGCCGCCGGCGCCGCGGTGCCCAATGCGCCGCAGGACCATGGCTTCATGTACGGCCACGGCTTCGAGGACCTCGACGGCCATGTCTGGGAGCTGGCCTACATGGACATGTCCGCCGCCCCGCCCCACCCCTGATGCACTCGGCCACCCACCAGGCGATCGCCGCGGTCTGGCGCATCGAGTCGGCGCGCATCGTGGCCGGCGTCGCGCGCCTGGTGCGCGACATCGGGCTGGCCGAGGAGCTGGCGCAGGACGCCCTGGTGGCGGCGCTCGAGCACTGGCCGACGCAGGGCGTGCCCCAGAATCCGGGGGCCTGGCTGATGACCACCGCGAAGAATCGCGCGCTCGACCGGCTGCGCCGCGACAAGGCCTTGCAGGCGCGGATCGAGCAGATCGGCCAGGACCTCGAGGCGCAGGAGGCGCTGGTCGTGCCCGACTTCGTCGATGCGCTCGATGCCGCGCGCCAGGACGAGATCGGCGACGACCTGCTGCGCCTGATCTTCACCGCCTGCCACCCGGCGCTGCCGGCCGAGGCCCGCGTGGCGCTCACGCTCAGGCTGCTGGGCGGCCTCAGCACGCACGAGATCGCGCGCGCCTACCTTGTCCCGGAGCCCACCATCGCCCAGCGCATCTGGCGCGCCAAGCGCAGCCTGAACGAGGCGCGCCTGCCCTTCGAGCTGCCGCGCGGCGCGGCCCTGAAGGAAAGGCTGGCCTCGGTGCTCGAAGTGGTCTACCTGATCTTCAACGAGGGCTATACCGCGACCGCGGGCGAGGACTGGATGCGCCCCGCGCTCTGCGACGAGGCCCTGCGCCTGGCCCGCATGCTGACCGGGCTGATGCCCGAGGAGGCCGAGGCCCAAGGCCTGGCCGCGCTGCTGGAGCTGCAGGCCTCGCGCACGCCGGCCCGCGTTGATGCGGCGGGGCGCCCGGTGCTGTTGCTGGAACAGGACCGCAGCCGCTGGGACCGCCTGCTGATACGCCGCGGCCTCGCGGCGCTGGCGCGCGCCGAAGCGCTGGGTGGGCAGCTCGGCCCCTATGCGCTGCAGGCGGCGATCGCGGCCTGCCATGCCCGTGCCCACCAGTCCGGTGACACGGACTGGGCACGCATCGCCACGCTCTACGCCGCCCTGGCCCGGGTCACGCCCTCACCCGTGATCGAGCTCAACCGCGCAGTGGCCGTCGCCATGGCGCAAGGGCCGGCCGCCGGCCTGGCCATCGTCGATGCGCTGCGCGGCGACCAGGCCCTGCAGGCCTACCAGTGGCTGCCCAGCGTGCGTGGCGACCTGCTGGACAAGCTGGGGCGGCAAGACGAGGCGCGCGCCGAGTTCGAGCAGGCGGCCGCTCTGGCGCGCAATGCGCGCGAGCGCGAGCTGCTGCTGGCGCGCGCGCGGGCGCTGGCCGCGCCGCCGCCATGACGGCTGCAGGGATCAGCCCTGCAGCGCGTCCCACATCTCCTTGTCGCGCTCGGCGGTCCAGATGCGCGGGTTCTTGATGCCTTTGGCCTCGTCGTAGGCGCGGCTCACGTCGAAGGGCAGGCAGTGCTCGTAGATGAAGACATGGCCGAACACCGGGTCCATGCTCTTGCGCGCGTGGGCCATGGCGGCCTTGAGGTCCATGCCGGCGGCCGCGGCTTCCTTGCCGGCCTGGTACAGGGTCTGGACCCAGCGCTGGGTGTAGTCCAGCGCCTTGTTGACGTTGGCGTTGCCCTTCATGGCCTCGCCGCGGCCCGGCACGATGTACTCGGCCTGGAGCGCGCGCAGCGCCTCCAGCGTGGCGGGCCATTCCTCGAGCTGGGCGTCGCCGGTGTAGACGCCGGCCTCGTACTCGACCAGGTCGCCCGAGTACAGCACCTTCTCCTCCTCGACCCAGGCGATGGTGTCGCCGCGCGTGTGGCCGGGGCCCGGGTGCCAGATCTGGACCTTGACGCCGCCCAGGTCCAGGGTCAGCTTGCCCGGCACCTCGCCGCGCGCCGGCTCGCCGCCGCCCAGCACCAGGGTCGGCCAGGTCAGGCCCGGCACGCCGTCGGCGCCGCGGAACAGGCGCGGGAAGCGCTCCATCTCGCTCTGCATGTCCTGGGCGCCGCGCTCGACGATCAGCTCATAGGTGCCCTGGCTGGCGATGACCTCGGTCGCGCCCTCGGCGAAGTAGGCGCTCGCGCCCAGCACGCGCACCGCATGGTAGTGGGTCAGCAGCACGTACTTGATCGGCTTGTCGCTGACCTTGCGGATCTCGCGGATCAGGTCGCGCGCCATGTCGGGCGTGGCCGTGGTGTCGCTGACCAGGATGTACTTGTCGCCGATGATGACGCCCGAGTTCGGGTCGCCCTCGGCGGTATAGGCCCAGCAATGGGGGCTGAGCTGTTCGAACGTGATCTTCTTGTCGGCCAGATCGGCCTGCGAGGCAAAGGCTTTGGACATGGGGTCTCCTGAGGAAGACAGAATTTTACCTAATCGTAATCAGTTACGCATAGATAAATATGACTTCAGGGTCTTTCGGCCAGGCCATGCTCGAGCATGGCGATCACCTCCTCGGCGAAATCCGCATAGCGCATGGGCCCGCCGGGGCGCAGCCAGGTGAAGGTCCAGTTGATCATGCCGAACAGCATCATGGTCACGGCGGTCTGGTTCTGCGGCGTCAGGCGCTTGGGGTAGGCGCGGCACAGAAAGCGCGTGACCGCGGCCACCACGTCGCGCTGGCGGTTCAGGATCAGCGCGCGCTGCGCCTCGCCGAGGAACTTGGTGTCGCCCAGCAGGGCCACATGGCGCGTGGCCGAGGTCTCGTATTCCTCGAGGAAGCGGCGGATCAGCTCGTGCAGCGCGGCGTGCTCGTTCAGGTTGCGGCGCTGGGCCGTGGCCTCGGTCTCGGCGATCAGGGCCAGCAGGCGCTGGGTGTAGCGGTCCAGCAGGTCGAACAGGATCGCTTCCTTGCTGTCGTAGTAATGGTAGAGCCTGGCCTTGGAAGCGCCGATCGCGGCAGCGATCTCGTTCATGCTGGCCGCCGGGTAGCTGCGGTCGGCGAAGCACTGGGCGGCGATGTCGAGGATCTCCTCGCGCTTGAGGTCGTGGGTGGCGGATTTGGGGCGGGCCATGGCATTGGATTATCTTCGGCACATGGAGCGCCAACCCGACCGAGAATTCGCCGAGCACTGCTGCGAGCTGCTGGCCGCCGCCGGCCCCTGCACGGCGCGGCGCATGTTCGGCGGCTGGGGCATTTCGACCGAGGGTCTCAACATCGCGATCATCGCCTGGGACCAGCTGTACCTGAAGGCGAACGAGGAAACGCGCGCGCGCTTCCTCGAGGCCGGCTGCCGTCCGTTCAGTTACCAGGCGCGCGGCCGGACCATGCAGCTCGATTACTACACGGCCCCCGAGCAGGCCATGGACTCGCCTCAGCCCATGGCGCCCTGGGCGCGGCTCGCGCTGGATGCAGCCCTGAAGGCGCGCGCGGCCCCGGCCAAGCGGCCACGCAAGGCGCGCCAGGCCGGCGCCAGCCCGGTCAAGCCGGCCGCCAGCCGCAGCAGCGCGCCGGCCGCGCCGCGCAAGGCCAAGCGCAGCTCCGATGCGGGCTGAGCCACCTCGCGCCGCCAGGATGCCTGCCCGGCGCCCACGGCCTCGGGCGTCCAGCTGAACCAGGCACCTGCCTGGGCGTGGCGCGGCTCTATCACCAGGTGCTGGCCGGCCGGCACGCGCAGGCTGTCGCCGGCGGCCAGGAACATGTCGCCCTCGCGCCAGCCATGCGGCCCGTCCATCGTGGCCCAGACCTGGCCCTGGCAGACCTGCAGCAGCCCGGCCTGACGCGGGCGCAGGCTCAGGGCGCGGCCGGCCGGCAGGCGCCAGCTGGCAGTGAGTGCGGTGTCGTCGAAGAGGTCGTTCATGGCAGGCTCCTGCGTCGTTTCGGGAATGAATCTTCGTTGGCATTCCATTGACAGTCCAATGAATTCGCGGCAGGCTATTGATGCCCATATCGCATCAATCAAGCCACCCCTCCGCATGCAGCACCCGCAGACCCCATTGCGCACCCGGCCGGTCTCGGCCGGCCATTTGCGCGCCTTCGAAGCCGTGGCCCGGCAGCTGAACTTCCGCGCCGCCGCCGAGGAACTGGCCCTGACCCAGTCGGCCGTGAGCCGCCAGATCCAGGCCCTGGAGGACGAGGTCGGCGTGCCCCTGTTCCTGCGCCACACGCGGGCCGTGGAGCTGACCGGCGCGGGCGCGCAGCTGCTGCGGGCCGTGGTGCCGGCGCTGGAGCGGCTGGACGGCACGGTGCGGCAGATCCGCCAGTCCGCGGGACGCAAGAGCGTGGCCATCACGACCTGGGCCTCGTTCGCCTCGATGTGGCTGATCCCGCGCCTGGAGGCCTTCCAGCGCGAACACCCCGACATCGACATCCGCATCGACGCCAGCGACGCCGCGGTCGACCTGGAGACGGCCGACGTGGACCTGGCGCTGCGCTATGCCGTTCCGAGCAGCGTGCCGGCCGGCGCCGTGCGCCTGTTCGGCGAGCAGCTCACGCCGGTGGCCAGCCCCTGGCTGCTCAAGAGCGGGCCGCGCCTGCAGCGGCCGCAGGACCTGGCGCAGTTCGCACTGATCGAGGCCGGCGACGCCCACCGCACGCGCTTTCTCGAGTGGCTGAGCTGGGGGCGCTGGTTCGCCGAGCGCTCGCTGCCCCCGGTCGAGCCCAAGCGCTGGCTCTATTTCAACTACGCGCACCAGATCGCACAGGCCGCGCTCACCGGCCAGGGCGTGGCGCTGGCGCGGCGCCCCCTGGTCGCCGACAGCCTGGCCAGCGGCGAGCTGGTCGAGGTGCTGCCGCAGCAGCGCATGGACTCGCCCCTGGCCTACTGGCTGCTGGTCGGCCCGCGCAGCGCGGCCCGGCCCGAGGTGCGCGCCTTCTGCGACTGGCTGCTGACCCAGGCCCGGGCCACGCGCGAGGCGCTGGACGAGGAGACGGAAGCGCTGCAGTCCAGCGGCACGCCAGCCTGAGCAGGCCGTTCACACCGGCGCCGGGCCGCCCCAAGCCGGTCTGGGCCCCCTCGGGGCCGGGCCGCAGCGTGATGCCTCGGCACGTGCATAGCGCAGGCCCGGCATGGGCTCGCTGCGCTGTACAGCTTCGCGCACGGACGCTGCGCGAGCCCAGCGAGGACACGAAGTGCCGAGCGTGGGGGCCGTTCAGACCGGCGCCGGGCCGCCCCAAGCCGGTCTGGGCCCCCTCGGGGGGCAGCGAGGACACGCAGTGCCGAGCGTGGGGGCCATTCACACCGGCCAGACCACCCCGTTGTCGTTGAGGATGGCGTCCAGCGGCTGGTCGTGGTCCTCGGGCTCGAAATCGTCCAGATAGCCCTGGGTGAAACCCAGGCCCACGGTGAAGGGCCGGGGCTGGAGCGAGGCCAGGGTGCGGTCGTAGAAGCCACCACCGTAGCCCAGGCGGTAGCCGCCGGGCCCGTAGCCCACGCAGGGAACGAACAGCAGGGTGGGCACGATCACCTCAGTGTCCTTGGGCTTGGGGATGCGGTAGGCGTCCTCCTCCAGGGGGCAGCCCGGGTACCAGGCGTGGAAGCTCAACATGCGCGTCTGCTTGTCCACCACCGGCAGGCCGATGCGGCGCAGCTGCAGCTCGCCCTGCAACTCGCCGTCCTCCTTCCAGCGGTGCAGAGCCGGCAGGGGATCGAACTCGCCCTGGATAGGCCAGTAGGCGCCGATCACCGTGTCGGGCCGCCCCACCAGCCAGATCCGCATCACGCGCTGCAGCATATCGACGCGTTGCAGGCGGTCGGGCAGATTCAACCGCTCTTCGATCAGGGCCTTTCTCAAGGCTTTCTTTTCGTCCGCTTTGTCCATAATTACCCTATGCAGATAAGAAAGATTCTGACACCTATGTTGTCGGCCCTGCTCGCGCTGGGCTGTACAGCCGTTGCGCTGGCGCAAAACCGGGGCGATACGGTGCTGCTCGACATGCAGCAGGCCTTCCGCAAGGGCGACAAGAAGCAGCTCGCGGCCCTGCTGCCGCAGGCGCGTGGCCATGCGCTCGAGCCCTGGGCGGCCTACTGGGAGTTGCGCGCCCGGCTGGACGAGGCCCAGCCCCAGGAGGTCCAGGCCTTCTTCACGCGCTACGCGGGCAGCTACCAGGAGGACCGGCTGCGCAACGACTGGCTGCTGCTGCTGGGCCAGCGGCGCGACTGGTCGGCCTTCACGGACGAGCTGCCGAATTACCGCATGAACGACGACCGCGAGCTGCGCTGCTACGCCCTGGCCGTCGAGCACCTGAAGACCGGCGCCGAAGTGGCGGCCGAGGTGCGCGGCCTCTGGCATGCCCAGCGCGAGGCGGACGACGGCTGCAGCTTCGCGGCCGACCGGCTCTTTGCGGCGGGCCAGTTGCCGGCCCTGGAGGTCTGGCGCAAGGCGCGCCTGGCCATGGAGGCCAACCGCCCGCGCGCGGCGCGCAACGCGGTGGAGATCGTCTCGCCCGAGAACAGCCCGCTGGTGGCCGAGGTCCAGGCCAACCCGGCGAAATACCTGGCCGGCCGCTCCGTCGCCGGCTCGCGCGTGCGCAAGGAGATGGTGGTGCTGGCCCTGGTGAGGATCGCCGCCAGCGACCCGGCCGTGGCGGCCGAGCTGCTGAGCAGCAAGTGGGACGACCAGCTCACCGCCGAAGAGCGCAACTGGGCCTGGGGCGCGATCGGCCGCCAGGCCGCGATGCGGCTCTCGGACAGCGCCGGCGACTACTTCGCCCGCGTCACGCGCGAGCACGACCTGCCCGACGACATGCTGGCCTGGAAGGCCCGCGCCGCCCTGCGCCAGGGCCAGTGGCGCGCCGTGTCCTCGGCCATCGACGCCATGAACGAGGGCGCCCGCTCCGAACCCACCTGGGTCTACTGGAAGGCGCGCGCCCTGCTGGCCCGCGCGCGCAGCGAGGAAAGCCGCGCCGAGGCACAGCGCCTGCTGCAGGGCATCGCCGGCCTGCGCGGCTTCTACGAGAAACTGGCGCTCGAGGAGCTGGGCCAGTCCATCGTGATACCGCCCGAGCGCCCCGCCCCGCCGACCGCCGAGGAGAAGGAGGCCGCGCGCCGCAACCCGGGCCTGGCGCGCGCCCTGCAGGCGATCGCGATCGGCCTGCGCAGCGAGGGCGTGCGCGAGTGGAACTACACGACCAACCTGCACCAGCGCGGCGGCATGGGCGACCGCGAGTTGCTGGCCGCGGCGCAGCTGGCCTGCGACCACGCGGTCTGGGACCGTTGCATCAACACCAGCGAGCGCACCAAGTCCTTCACCGACTACGAGCAGCGCTTTCCCACGCCTTACCGCGAGGCCGTGCTGCGGCGCGCGCGCGAGATCGGCCTGGAGCCGGCCTATGTCTACGGCCTGATCCGCCAGGAAAGCCGCTTCGTGAGCGACGCGCGCTCGGGCGTGGGCGCCTCGGGCCTGATGCAGGTCATGCCGGCCACGGCGCGCTGGACCGCGCGCAAGATCGGCCTGCCGGGCTTCAGCGTGGACCAGCTGACCGACCGCGAGGTCAACATCGCGATCGGCACCGGCTACCTCAAGCTGGTGCTGGACGACTTCGCCGGCTCCATGGCCCTGGCGGCCGCAGCCTACAACGCCGGCCCCAACCGCCCGCGCGCCTGGCGCATGGGCCCGCAGGTCGAGGCCGCGATCTGGGCCGAGAACGTGCCGTTCAGCGAGACGCGCGACTACGTCAAGAAGGTGCTGTCGAACACCACGCTCTACGCCGCCCTGCTGAGCGGCCAGCCGCAGTCGCTCAAGGCCCGGCTGGGCATGGTGGGCCCGCGCGAGACCAGCGCGCCGGCGGAGAACCGTGAACTGCCCTGAGTAGCGGCCCTCAAAGTCAAGCCTTGAGGTCGTCGACGTCATGGCCTTCCGCCGCCGTCGTCGATGGCGACGCCATTTGTCTTGCGTATGTCCATGGACCACGCATCGTGAAACTCTGTTTCTGATTGGCGCGGAAAACCAATCTGTTTATACTGATTCGATCACATCGAGCCTCATAGGGAGGGACCTATGTTCGCTGATCGGCGCGAAGCGATCATTCCCGCGCTATGGCTGGCCATGGGGCTTTGGCTGGGCGGCGGGAGCGCGGATGCATCCGCGGCGGCGGCGAACGAGGCTTCCGGCAAGCTTCTCATCGCGGGCTCGAGCACGATGGCTCCGATGATCGCCGAGATTGGCAAGCGCTTCCAGGCGCAGCACCCCGAAGTGCAAGTCGAAGTGCAAATGGGAGGGTCTGGACGCGGCGTCAGCGACACCCTGCAGGGCAAAGCCGACATCGGGATGGCATCGCGCGCCCTGAGAGGGTGTAGACGAAATGATCTACGTCGCCAGTCTAGTCGCGAGCATACGCGCTTCGGCCAACCAGACCCATGCGAGCGGCGCCCAGTCCGATCGATCGTGGTGTGCCATGA
>NZ_SCMM01000109.1:0-4612 GCF_005503345.1 Ramlibacter sp. 2FC | reverse complement strand
CCCCTGCTGCCACTGGGCGCGATGCTGCTCGCCGGATCGATGAGCGCACTGGCGCAGCCGGCGCCCGCCGATGAGGCGCAGACACTGAAGACCGTGGTGGTCAAGGAGCGCGCCGAGGGCAAGGAGGCGCTGCGCGCGACCACCACCGGCATAGGCAAGGGCGAGCAGCAGCTGCGCGACATCCCGCAGTCGGTCACCGTGGTGACCGAGAAGCTGATCGACGACCGCAACCTCGACACGCTCAAGGAAGCGCTGAAGAACACCGCCGGCATCAGCTTCCTGGCCGCCGAGGGCGGCGAGGAGGACATACGCCTGCGCGGCTTCTCGCTCGCCACCTCGGGCGACATCTTCGTCGACGGCCTGCGCGACCCGGCCTTCTACGAGCGCGACACCTTCAACAACGACCGCATCGAGCTACTGCGCGGCTCCGCCTCCATGCTGTTCGGGCGCGGCTCCACCGGCGGCGCGGTGAACCAGGTCAACAAGCAGCCGCGCCTGCTCGACACCCACGAGGTCTCGGCCACCGTGGGCAGCCATGGCTACCGCCGCGTCACGGGCGACTTCAACCTGCACACCGGCGAGAACGCCGCCCTGCGCATCAATGCCATGGGCACCCAGGCCGACAACAACGGCGCGGGCAGCAGCCTCGACAAGCGGGGCATCGCCGGCACCTACCGCTGGGGCATAGGCACGGCGGACGAGTTCTCGGCAGGCCTCTACCACCTGGACAACCGCAACGGCATCAACTACGGCCTGCCCTGGATCCGCCCCACGGCCAGCGCCAGCGTGGCCGAGACCACCCTGCTGCCGCTGGACCCCAAGGCCTACTACGGCATGGCCAGCGACCGCAACAACGGCGCGGCGACCTACGGTACGCTGAGCCACCTGCACCGCTTCCAGGACGGCAGCGCCCTCAAGACCACGCTGCGCAAGGGCCACTACGACCGCGACCAGCGCGCCAGCGCCATCCGCTTCGTCAACCCCACCTACCTGAGCAACTTCGGCGACGCCACCGTGCTGCGCCGGGGCACGAACAACAAGATCCAGGACCTCGACACCGTGATGCTGCAAAGCGATTTCAGCACCAGGTTCACGGGCCTGGGCGTGCAGCACGAGCTGCTGGCCGGCGTCGACTACTCGCGCGAGAGCTTCGTCAACTACAACGCCACCACGCCCACCGGCGTGACCTTGACCAAGCCCAACACCACGGTCGGCAAGCCCAACGACGGCGCCTGGATCGACGAGAGCCGGCGTGTGCTCAGCCCCGGCCGGACCTTCGAGGCGCGCGCCGCCGGCATCTACGCGCAGGACATGGTGCAGATCGCTCCGACCTGGAAGCTGCTGGGCGGGCTGCGCTACGACCGCTTGCGCGGCGACTACTGGCAGGCCGCCACAGCCACGGCCGCCGCAGCCGCGCGCAGCCGCAGCGACGGCGTGTGGAGCAAGCGCGTCGGCCTGCTCTACCAGCCCGATGAGCTGAGCTCCTACCACATCTCCTACGGCACCTCGTTCAACACCTCGGGCGACACCTACCAGTACGACGCCCTGGGCGCCAACACGCCGCCCGAAGGCAGCCAGAACATCGAGCTCGGCGCCAAGCTCGACTCGGCCGACAAGCGCTACACCACCCGCCTCGCACTGTTCCACGCCACCAAGACCAACGAGCGCAACCGCGACCCGGACAGCGCCGCCTCGGCCTACCTGCTGTCGGGCAAGCGCCACACGGCGGGCTTCGAGATCGACCTCACCGGCCGCCTGACGCCCAGCTGGGAGATCTACGGCTCCTACGCCTGGACGCCGATCGCCAAGATCGACGTGGGCGCGCCCACCACGGCCCTGGCCCTGGCCGGCGAGCTGCAGGGCCAGCGCCCCTCGCTCACCCCGCGCCACAGCGGCACGATCTGGAGCACCTACCAGCTGACGCCGAAGTGGCGCGTGGGCGGCGGCCTGAATTTCCGCAGCTCGCAGACGCCCAACCGCAACCCCGGCTGGGCCGCGCCCAGCTTCGTGACAGCGGACCTGATGGCCGAGTACCTGCACAGCGAGCAGCTCGCGTTCAAGGCCAACCTGAACAACGTCACCAACAAGCTGTATGCCGACGCGCTGTACTCCGGCCACTACATTCCCGGCGCCGGGCGCCTGTTCCAGCTGCAGGCGACCATGAAGTTCTGAACGCGCACCGCCGCCTCGCATTGCCGCCCCGCCTGCCGGGGCGGCTTTCGCTTTTCAACCTCTGCCAATTCCCACCATGCTGCTCACCCTCCCCGACATACTCAGCCCGCAGGAGGTGGCGAGCGCCCGCCAGTGGCTGGCCGACGCGCCCTGGACCGACGGCCGGGACAGCGCCGGCCCGCAGGCGCGCCAGGTCAAGAACAACGAGCAGCTACCGCACGACTGCGAGGCCGCGAACCGCATCCGCGCCATGGTGCTGCGCGGCCTGGACCGCAGTCCCCTGTTCTTCTCGGCCGCCCTGCCCAAGAAGGTCTTCACCCCGCGCCTGAACCGCTACAGCGGCAGCAGCAACGCCTACGGCCCCCACATCGACAACGCGGTGCGCGCCGTCGCCGGCAGCGGCGAGCGGGTACGCACCGACCTGTCCTGCACGGTGTTCCTGTCCGACCCGTCGGCGTATGAAGGCGGCGAACTCGCCATCACCGACACTTACGGCGAACACGCGGTGAAGCTGCCCGCGGGCCACGCCGTGCTCTACCCCGGCACCAGCCTGCACCAGGTCAAGCCCGTCACCCGCGGCCAGCGCCTGGCCTGCTTCTTCTGGATCGAGAGCATGGTGCGCAGCGACGAGCAGCGCCGCCTGCTGCACGAGCTCGACATGAACCTGCTGCGCCTGCGCCAGCAGCACGGTGAAACGGCCGAGACCACGGCCCTGACCGGCACCTACCACAACCTGCTGCGCATGTGGGCCGACACATGAGCTCCCCCGCCGCACGGCCCCTGCCGCCCGGCCTGGTCTCGCTGGCCGATCACGAGGCCCATGCCCGCCGCGTGCTGGACGACAACGCCTGGGCCTATTTCAGCGGAGGCGCCGCCGACGAGCTCACGCTGCGCGCCAACCGCGGCGCCTGGGACCGCCTCGAACTGCTGCCGCGCGTGCTGCGGCCCTTGGCCGGCGGCCACACCCGCGTGCCGCTGCTCGGCCGCACGCTGGCCCACCCCATCCTGCTGGCGCCGGTGGCCTACCAGCGCATGGCCCACCCCGACGGCGAGCTGGCCACCGCCCATGCGGCCGCCGCGCTGGGCGCCGGCCTGGTGCTCAGCACCCAGGCCAGCACCCGGCTCGAGGACGTGGCCCAGGCCGTGCTCGGCGACCCCGGGCGCGGCCCGCTGTGGTTCCAGCTGTACCTGCAGCCCGACCGCGGTCTCACGCGCGAACTGGTCCGGCGCGCCGAGCAGGCCGGCTACGAGGCGCTGGTGCTCACCGTCGACGCACCGGTCCATGGCGCGCGCGACCGCGAGCGCCGCGCCGGCTTTCGCCTGCCGCCCGGCATCCAGGCCGTGAACCTGGCCGGCCGGCCCGCCGCGCCGCCACCACCGCTGCAGCCCGGCCAGAGCGCCCTGTTCGACGGGTTGCTCGCCCATGCCCCGACCTGGGAGGACCTCGCCTGGCTGCAGGCCCAGACCCGACTGCCGGTGCTGCTCAAGGGCGTGCTGCACGAGGACGACGCGCGCCAAGCCGCCAGCCTCCAACTGGCCGGCCTCATCGTCTCCAACCACGGCGGCCGCACGCTGGACACGACGCCCGCCAGCGCCGCCCGGCTGCCCCGCATCGCCGAGGCCGTGGCCGGCCAGCTGCCGGTGCTGGTGGACGGAGGCATACGCCGCGGCACCGACGTGCTCAAGGCCATGGCCCTGGGCGCCAGCGCCGTGCTCGTGGGCCGGCCCGCGATCTGGGGCCTGGCCAACGCCGGCGCCATGGGCGTCGCCCATGTGCTGCGCCTGCTGCGCGACGAGCTGGAAATCGCGATGGCCCTGTGCGGCTGCCGCACGCTGGACCAGGCGCACGGAACTTTACATTCTCGTTTTGCAAATACGATTTATTCGCATTTATAATCGCAAACAGATCAACCAGCCAAGCATGGCCCCATCATGATTGTGTGTGTCTGCAACCGCGTTTCCGACCGAGAGATCGCGCGCCATGTGCGCGGCGGCATGAGCTTCGACGACATCCAGCTGGAGCTGGGCGTGGCCACGCAATGCGGCCGCTGCGAAAGCTGTGCCCGCCAGGTCGTGGACCAATGCCATGCCGCGCATCCGGTGGCCGCCATAGCGGCCCGGGAGGCGGTGGTCGCCTGGGCCACGCCCTCCGCTCGCCTGGCCGCCGCCTGATGCCGGCCATCGCCGTCCCTTGCCCCGCGCCCAGCCGCTAGCCCCGCGCTGCGGCCTGCGCTTGGCCGACGACCTCGCCGCCGCCTGGCCTGAACTATGATTTCCTCCTCCCCTCTTCCTGGCATGCCGGGCATGAACCGCAACCTCGTGATCGCGGGCAGCGTCGTGGTCTTCCACGTGGCCCTGCTGTGGGCGCTGCAGACCGGCTTGCTGCGCCGTGCGGTCGAGGTCGTCGTGCCGGCGCAGATCCTCAGCGAATTCATCAGCC
>NZ_SCMM01000108.1:0-5045 GCF_005503345.1 Ramlibacter sp. 2FC | reverse complement strand
GGCGGCGGGGCGGCGGAGGGGGGCTCATGCTCCTGCACCTCTGCGACGAAGCGGTAGCCGCGCCGCTGAGCGGTGGCGATGCAGTGCTGCGCGTCACCGCTGTCCCCCACCGCGTGGCGCGCCGCCTTGATGCAGCTGGTCAGGGCGGACTCGCTGACCACCTTGCCGGGCCACAGCGCGTCCAGCAGCTCCCGGCGGCTGACGATGCGGTCGCGGTGCTGCACCAGGTAGGCCAGCAGGTTGAACACCTGGGGTTCGACCTGGCGCGACTGGCCGCCGCAGCGCAAGGCGTACAGGCGGGTGTCGATCACGCAGTCCCTGAACGTCAGCAGCACCGGCGACTCCTTCACCGAATCAGCCGAAATCATACGGCGGCCCCTGGTCTCCATCAAATCTCCACCAAATCCCCACCCCGGCGCCAAGCGGGCGGGCCCCGGCCTGCCTAAGCTTGCCTTCGGCAGGCTGGGGCCTGGCAGCAGCGATGTCCTGGGAGAAAAGATGACTGAAGCTGAGCGCATCCCGTGGCGACGCCTGACGCCTTGGCTGCTCGGGCTGGCCCTCGCCTGCTGCGTCCATGCCACGCTGGGCGCGCTCCCGCTGCTCGCCGCGGGCGGCCTGCTGGCGTACACCCGCCCGATCTGGCCGGCGCTCTGGTGGGGCATCGGGCATCTTTGCGCGGACGCCGCGGTCCGCATGGCCGTTGCGCTCCTGCTGGCCATCCTGATCTGGCGCATGGCCGGCCCGGCGGCCTGAGCGGCCTCTATCCATTCACCCTCGTCAGCCGAAAGGAACTCAGCATGACCACCACCCTGTACCAGCGCCTGGGCGGCGCCGAAGGCATGGCCCGACTCGTGGACGATGTCGTCGCCGCGCACCTGGCCAACCCGGTCGTCAAGACCCGCTTCGAAAACGTCAAGGACCTGGCGCACCTCAAGCGCATGGCGCTCGAGTTCTTCAGCGCGGGCTCGGGCGGTCCCGTCGCCTACACCGGCAAGAGCATGCCCGAGGCCCACAGGGGCATGAACATCAGCGAGCAGGAGTACCTGGCGGTGATGGACGATATCGTCGGGGCGCTGGACAAGAACGGCGTGGACGAGGAGGCGAAGAAGGACGTGATCGCCATCCTCTACGCGCTCAAGGGCGAGATCATCCGCGTCTGACGCCGCTGGCCGGAGCGCGACGTCACTGGCCAGCGCCGACCCCACCGACAGCAACAGCCGCAATCAACGCGCCTGCACGGGGCGCGACCTGGGATGAATCCACGGGCGCGATCGCAGGCCAGCAGTTTCAATCCACGCGCCCGCACGGGGCGCGACTCGCGGCCGATGCCTCGCGCAAGGGAATCCGCTTCCTGTTTCAATCCACGCGCCCGCACGGGGCGCGACACGATCTCCTTCAGTCGTCGGCCAGTAATTTGTCGTTTCAATCCACGCGCCCGCACGGGGCGCGACTCGAGTGGTGCGTTGAGTCCAAGCGCTACGTATGGGTTTCAATCCACGCGCCCGCACGGGGCGCGACGTGGGGCCCGAGCATGGCGACCTGGCGCGAGGCGTTTCAATCCACGCGCCCGCACGGGGCGCGACCGGTAGCCGCCCACGAGAAGTAACCGCGCAGCAGGTGTTTCAATCCACGCGCCCGCACGGGGCGCGACGCCGGAACACCTGCGCGCCGCGCATGACGCCGTGTTTCAATCCACGCGCCCGCACGGGGCGCGACGATTGGGCCAACGGAGAGCCGGCCTATGTAGGCGAGTTTCAATCCACGCGCCCGCACGGGGCGCGACTCGTACATGGGCCGCAGGGTCAGGTCCTTGTGGCGTTTCAATCCACGCGCCCGCACGGGGCGCGACGGGTCAATTTCGAGATCTCAAGCAAGGAAATGGAGTTTCAATCCACGCGCCCGCACGGGGCGCGACCGCTTCGTTTATCGATGCCATCCCACCTCCTTACGTTTCAATCCACGCGCCCGCACGGGGCGCGACCAGCTGTGTCCGTCTCGGCCGCCGTACCTACAGGGTTTCAATCCACGCGCCCGCACGGGGCGCGACCTGAGCCCAGCGGGCAATGGTGCGCTTGAGGGTGTTTCAATCCACGCGCCCGCACGGGGCGCGACGGGACAAGCTCTTGGCCGTTCAGGTGCCCAGTGATGTTTCAATCCACGCGCCCGCACGGGGCGCGACCAAGTAGGGCGTCAACGTTGAGCATCGCCGAGGGTTTCAATCCACGCGCCCGCACGGGGCGCGACGCATACGGTCCATCCGGCTCTTCGACCGTCTCCATGTTTCAATCCACGCGCCCGCACGGGGCGCGACCACCTGATCCATCACACACGCAAACCGGCGAACGAGTTTCAATCCACGCGCCCGCACGGGGCGCGACAGGCAGCGCGCGATGGCTATGACGCGCTGCTTTGGTTTCAATCCACGCGCCCGCACGGGGCGCGACATGTGCGCCCTGCAGCGTATCGTGCAGGGTCTCGTTTCAATCCACGCGCCCGCACGGGGCGCGACCCTTGACGTGGCGATGGTCGAACTGGATGAGAAAGGTTTCAATCCACGCGCCCGCACGGGGCGCGACCTCTCAAGATTCCTCCGGTGATGTTGTCGACGTTTCAATCCACGCGCCCGCACGGGGCGCGACGAGTTCATTTTGTGGTCCGCGAAAGCGATGTCGAGGTTTCAATCCACGCGCCCGCACGGGGCGCGACGTTCGGTGGGGTCGCTCATGCTGCGGCTCCCAGGTTTCAATCCACGCGCCCGCACGGGGCGCGACTTGCTTCGGCGAGCAGGCCATCATCCGTACCGAGTTTCAATCCACGCGCCCGCACGGGGCGCGACCTAGGCGCTGCATGGTCGTGGCTGGCTTCATCTCGTTTCAATCCACGCGCCCGCACGGGGCGCGACCATTGCCGGGTTTGTGGTTGGTGGAGAGACTTGGATTCGTTTCAATCCACGCGCCCGCACGGGGCGCGACCGACTCATTCCCGCGCACGGTGATGAACACGCCGTCGTTTCAATCCACGCGCCCGCACGGGGCGCGACAAGCAGCCGCAGCCTGATCTGTTCGTCTGGCCTGTTTCAATCCACGCGCCCGCACGGGGCGCGACACGCCATTCACCGTCGACACCATCGACGCCATCCCTGTTTCAATCCACGCGCCCGCACGGGGCGCGACAAGCGCTACCTGGAGGGGCTGCAGCGCCAACTGGAGTTTCAATCCACGCGCCCGCACGGGGCGCGACGGGTTTTGGGCCATAGAGGCGCTGGATTGCCCGGTTTCAATCCACGCGCCCGCACGGGGCGCGACACGTCGAGGTCGACGCCGCCGGCGTCATGACCAAGTTTCAATCCACGCGCCCGCACGGGGCGCGACCCAGTTCGACATGTTCAGCAAGCAGGCCGCCGAGTTTCAATCCACGCGCCTGCACGGGGCGCGACACTGGTCCAGGTCGTTGAGGTGCACGTTGGCGAAGTTTCAATCCACGCGCCCGCACGGGGCGCGACGTGACCCCCATGCCGGCGGCGATCAGGTGCAGCTGGTTTCAATCCACGCGCCCGCACGGGGCGCGACCGCGCGCATGCGCCGGGTGGTGGAGCATGGCCTGTTTCAATCCACGCGCCCGCACGGGGCGCGACGTCGCGCCAGTTGCACAGGAACACCTGCACGGCGGCGTTTCAATCCACGCGCCCGCACGGGGCGCGACCGGGGGCGGCGGCGCCGCCCAGGGGTCGGCATTGTTTCAATCCACGCGCCCGCACGGGGCGCGACCGGCGCATCCCTGCGACCTCGCCCGGGTGTTGGTCGTTTCAATCCACGCGCCCGCACGGGGCGCGACGTCGCGAATCAAGCTGCTGACCGCGGCCATGCGAGTTTCAATCCACGCGCCCGCACGGGGCGCGACCAAGCAGCTCGACCGCTTCATCGCCCACGGCACGTTTCAATCCACGCGCCCGCACGGGGCGCGACTCGTCTGCCCCTCCACACCGGTGGACGTCGCCCAGTTTCAATCCACGCGCCCGCACGGGGCGCGACCTGGCCTTCACGCCGTACTGGTGCTTGTTCTCCTTGTTTCAATCCACGCGCCCGCACGGGGCGCGACCGAAGTGGGACTACGTCAATCCCGAGCAGGACGTGTTTCAATCCACGCGCCCGCACGGGGCGCGACCCAACATGGCCCACGCCCATGGCAGTGACCTGGTGTTTCAATCCACGCGCCCGCACGGGGCGCGACCTGGCCCTGATCCTGGCCGCCAATGCTCCCGACGTTTCAATCCACGCGCCCGCACGGGGCGCGACGGTTTTCGCGCAGGCGGTGCTCCTGGGTAGCGAACGGTTTCAATCCACGCGCCCGCACGGGGCGCGACGCGAGGGCGGCGAATTGGTCGGCGGTCATTTCGATGTTTCAATCCACGCGCCCGCACGGGGCGCGACACATCAAGCCGCGGCTGGGCGAGCGCCCGGTGAACGTTTCAATCCACGCGCCCGCACGGGGCGCGACACGGCCTCCAGGCCCTGTCGCGCGTGCAGGTCGTTGTTTCAATCCACGCGCCCGCACGGGGCGCGACATTCCAAGGCACGGCAGAGAATGCCCCTGTCACGGTGTTTCAATCCACGCGCCCGCACGGGGCGCGACAGCTCGCCGTCGTGGTGGAACTCCTCTCCAGCCTTGTTTCAATCCACGCGCCCGCACGGGGCGCGACCCGGTGCCGCCACCAACGCAATCCCGCGCAATCAGTTTCAATCCACGCGCCCGCACGGGGCGCGACGCGTTCTCGTTCATCGGCTCGCCCTGGTTGTCCTTGTTTCAATCCACGCGCCCGCACGGGGCGCGACCGAGCACAGGGGCGCCGTGGCTGCCGCGGCGATGTTTCAATCCACGCGCCCGCACGGGGCGCGACCCCGCCGCCGCTTCACTGGCGGTGTGCAGAACTACGTTTCAATCCACGCGCCCGCACGGGGCGCGACAGGCCGATGGCTACGATGCCGAGGGCCTGGACGAGTTTCAATCCACGCGCCCGCACGGGGCGCGACGAGCGGTGCACCATG
>NZ_SCMM01000107.1:0-5385 GCF_005503345.1 Ramlibacter sp. 2FC | reverse complement strand
CTCCTGGGCGGCCGAGGCCTTGGCGCGCAGCGGGGTGGGGCGGCTGACGCTGGTCGACCTGGACAATGTGGCCGAGTCCAACATCAACCGGCAGGTCCACGCGCTGAGCAACACGCTGGGCCAGGCCAAGGTCGAGGCCATGCGCGAGCGTATCGCGCTGATCCATCCCGAATGCCAGGTGGATTGCGTGGAGGAGTTCGTCGAGCCCGGCAACTGGCCCCAGCTGCTGCCGGCGCGGCCCGACGCCGTGATCGACGCCTGCGACCAGGTGCAGGCCAAGACGGCCATGGCTGCCTGGGCGCGGCTGCAGCGCGAAATCGGCTTCATCAGTGTGGGCGCGGCGGGCGGCAAGCGCCTGGCGCACAAGCTCGACATCGACGACCTGTCCCGGGTCACGCACGACCCGTTGCTGGCCCAACTGCGCTACCGCCTGCGCAAACAGCACGGCGCCCCCCGGGAAGGCAAGAAGATCGGCGTGGCCTGCGTGTTCAGCCGCGAGACCGTGATGTCGCCCGACGCGTCCTGCGCCGTGGAAGGCGACGGCACGCTCAACTGCCACGGCTATGGCTCGGTGGTCAGCGTCACGGCCAGCTTCGGCCTCTGCGCTGCGGGCTGGGTGTTGGATTTTCTTTCGCGTTGCGTTGATCGATAGTTAAAAATGACGCTATAATTTGAGGCTTGCCGCAGCGCAATTGAACTGCGGCAGGCCCTGATGGGACGTTAGCTCAGTTGGTAGAGCAGCGGACTTTTAATCCGTTGGTCACAAGTTCGAATCTTGTACGTCCTACCAAATTCACCCGCAAGGGTACTGAAAAGCCCGCTACTGAAAAGCTAGCGGGCTTTGCTTTTTGTTCCGCAAAACTCACCGCAGCGGCCTCACTTTCTTTTCCATTTTGTGCCCGATGCAGTCGGCCGTCATGCCCTCTGTGGTGTGGCCTAGCAGGGCCGTGCCGCTGGCGTCGTCGGCCTCGGTGGCGGTCTTGGCGCGCAGGTCGCGGAACTGGAAGCCATTTGTATCGGCCTGGCTCAAGGAGGCACGTCAGCGCCATGGGCCGAGGCGTTGATCATGCTCTTACTCGGTTGCATGCGAATACGTAAAATGCATGCATCGAATGCAAGATGAGGTGATGAAAATGGCCATGTTGACCGTTCGCAGCATCCCTGAGGAGGTACATCGAGCCCTGCGCGTGCGGGCCGCCCAACACGGCCACAGCATGGAGGCCGAGGTGCGCGAAATTCTGGAGTCCGCCGTCAGCCCGAAGGGGCGGGTGAAGTTGGGCTCGCTGCTGGCCGATATCGGCCGCCAAGCCAAGCTGACCGATGAGGAATTTGCGGTTTTTGAGCAGGTGCGCGACAAGACCCCCGCCCGCCCGGTGAGCTTCGAATGATCCTGCTGGACACCAATGTGGTGTCGGAGCCGCTGCGTCATGCGCCCGAGACCCGCGTGATCGAATGGATCGACGCCCAGCCGCTGGAAACGCTCTTCTTGTCCGCCGTCACCGTCGCTGAACTGCGCGCCGGCGTGGCGCAGCTGCCTGCGGGCAAGCGGCGGGCCGGCTTGCACGAGAGCCTGGAAAAGCGGGTGCTGCCGCTGTTCGCAGGCCGTGTGCTGCCCTTCGACCTCGCTTGCACGCGAGCCTATGCGGAACTGATGGCCAAGTCACGGGCTGCAGGCATCGCCATCGCCACCGCCGATGGCTACATCGCGGCCATCGCGGCCGCCAACGGCTTTGCGGTCGCCACCCGAGACACCAGCCCCTTCGAGGCCGCTGGCGCGGCGGTGATCAACCCGTGGCAAGCATGAGGGTTCGTCGCCGCTGACGTCTCTCGCCATCGAGCAAATTTTTAGCGGCTAAAGACGCCGTGCGTTGCGCCCGGAATGTCGCTTCGATCCTTATACTGGCCCATCGCTGTGCGGCGTGCTGGACCTTGCAGGGGCGGCCGGCTCGTCCACCCGCCCTGCGATGGCGGCGCGAGCGATGAAGTCGAGCATTTCGCAATTCACCCGGGCTTGATTCGATGCGGCTGCTGTTCGTACACCAGAACTTCCCCGGTCAGTACAAGCACCTGGCCCCGGCCCTTGCTGCGCAAGGCCACGAGGTGCATGCGTTGGCGATCAACCACCAGCCCGGCCTGCCAGGAGTCAAGCTGCATCTGTACAAGGTGGCGCGCGGCAGTTCAAGGAATATTCATCCCTGGGCCCTGGAAACCGAAACCAAGGTGTTGCGCGGCGAGGCCTGTGCGCGAGCGGCGCTGGCGCTGAAGGCGCAGGGATTCACGCCCGATGTGATCTGCGCCCACCCGGGCTGGGGCGAGGCATTGTTCCTGCGGGAAGTATGGCCGGCCGCCAGGCAGCTCCACTACGTGGAGTTTTTTTATTCCGCCGTTGGGCAGGACGTAGGCTTCGATCCGGAGTTCGACCAGCCCGATTTCGACGATGGCTGCCGCATCCGGATGAAAAATGCCAACACGCTGCTGAATCTCGAGACCATGGACAGAGGGATTTGCCCCACGCGCTGGCAGCTTTCAACCGTTCCCGAGCTGTTTCGAGGTTCGATCGAGGTCATCCACGACGGGGTCGACACCCTTCTGGCGAGGCCGGACCCCGCGGCCGATTTTGCGTGGCGTGGCGCAGATGGAACGGAAAGTCGGGTGCTCAAGGGCGATCAGGTTCTGACCTTCGTCAATCGCAACCTTGAACCCAGCCGCGGCTACCATGTCTTCATGCGCGCCCTGCCGCAGTTGCTGGACCGTCATCCGAAATTGCAGGTGCTGATCGTCGGCGGAGGCGGGGTGTCCTATGGGGCGCAGCCGGCCGAAGGCGGCTACAAAGAGCGCTTCCTGGCCGAGGTGCAGGATCGGCTCGACCTCGCGCGCGTGCACTTCCTTGGGCATCTGCCCTACAGCCGGTTCCTGCGCCTCCTGCAGGTCTCGGCCGTGCATGTGTATTTGACCTACCCCTTCGTCCTGTCCTGGTCCATGCTCGAAGCCATGAGCGCAGGTTGCCTCGTCATAGGCTCGCGCACGCCGCCAGTGGAAGAGGTCATCGTCGATGGGGAAAACGGGCTGCTGGTCGATTTCTTTGCCGCCGATAAGCTTGCCTCCGCCGTCTCGCGCGTGCTCGACGATCCCGCCTCGTTCGATGCATTGCGCGCGAACGCCCGACGAACCATCGTCGAGCGCTACGATTTGAAGACACTCTGCCTGCCGCGCCAAATGGCCTTGGTGGAGGCTGTTCATCGCGGCGAGTAACAGGCCTCGCATGGCGCGCGCCTGGCCGGGCTTACCGCCTTCCTCGCCTTGCCGCCGGCAAGCCCAGGGCCACCGACCGACGCCGATCGGCAACAACCACGGCCGAGATCTCGAGAGACCGTGCAGACCTGTGGCCGTTGCTGCGGCTACCTAGAACTGGGTATTGAGGCAGGTGGGGCTGGCTCTCATACTGTTCAGGTGGGCATGGTGTCCTGGAGCTTGAGCCATTGCGCTGGATCAAGCCGCGGGGTGGCGGGCCGCATTTCGTGACGGACGGCTGCAAACCCGTGGAGGCGATATGGCGGCTAACTTCCAACACCTGGGTCCGACCGGCGTGGATTCTGCTCGCACGGTCGCTGCTGTGGGTGAGACGCTGGATGTCGTTCCAACGACAGCCCGCGCCAACGACATGGCCGTCTGCGGTCAAAGGGATGATTTCCCTCTTGGCATCTGTCGGACTCGCACAGTTCGTGTTCAAGCCCCTCTCTACCCGAGGTCGAGCCGCCCCCAGGGCCATTCGCTTCAAAGGCAGAGCGCGCCAGTGACCGAGCGCCGCTCAGTTTGAGGCGACGGTTTAACGCAATCAAGATTCTTATGAGGTGTCGGCCATGAGCACGATCACGACGGGAAGCGGGAACGACAGCATAGAGGGCACCGACGGTGCCGATAGCATTTCGTCCGGAGCAGGCAACGACACCATTTTGTCCGGGGCCGGCACCGATACCATCAATGCAGGCAACGGCAACGACCTTGTCTCTGCCGGCAGTGGCAGCGACACGGTTCTCGCTGGCAACGGCAATGACACCGTCGATGCTGGATCGGAGAACGACTTCATCGACGGCGGCAATGGGCAGGACAGCTTGTTCGGTGGTGCCGGCGACGACACGATCGTCGGCGGCACCGGCGCCGACACGATCTATGGGGGATCGGGTAGCGACACGATCGGCGCACCCGCCGGCAGCCTTCCCGTCAGCGACACCGGGACTGACGTGATCTATGGTGACCGCTTCGATGCCTACGGCAGCAGTAGTGCCCTCGTAACAAGTATGGGCAGCGACACGATCTACGGAGGCAACGGCAGCGACATCATCTACGGCGACAACGGTACCAACGAAACCGGCGGTGGCAACGACGTCATCTATTCGGGCAATGGCAATGACCAGGTCTGGGGCGAGGGCGGCGACGACACGATGACAGGAGGTCAAGGCGCCGACACCCTGAGCGGTGGCTCAGGCAAGGATGTTTTCGTCTACAACGCCACAGCGACTGCCTCTGATTCGAACGCCTCGGCGATGGACGTCATTACCGACTTCACCGCGATAAACGACGCCGGTGCGGACAAGGACAAGATCGACCTCGCTTCCCTGCTTGGTGCAACGAATCTCATATGGGGGGGCACGGCGAAGACCGCAAACGGCGTATGGTACGGCCAGTCCGGTGGCAACACCTATGTCTATGCCGACGTGGACGGCAATGAAAACACCGCCGAGCTCGTCATCAAGCTGCTTGGGCCTCATACCCTGACGGCCGGCGATTTTATCGGGGTAGAGAATGCGTCCCCGCCGTTGTTCACCGAGAACGCCGACACCGTAGACTTCAATACGGTTGTTTCCGGGAGCTATCTGGCTGGCACCCAGTACGACGCTCTCGGGGGCAACGACAATGTGACGCTGGCCTCTACTGCAGCAGCCGCAACGGCGGCGGGCTTTGACCCGACGCAGACGTTCCATGGCGGCGCCGGCAATGACACGATCACCGGTGGGGGGCTCGATGACATTGTGGACGGCGGCGATGGCGCCGACGTGATCGACGGCGCAGCGGGCAACGACACGCTCGATGGCGGGGACGGCAACGACACGCTGACCGGTGGGGCGGGCGACGACGAGGTCGACGGCGGCGCGGGCGACGACCTGATCATCGCCGGCGATGGCACGGGCGACGACAGCTACGACGGCGGTGCGGACAGCGACACGGTGAGCTACGCCAGCACCACGGCCGGGGTGACGGTGAACCTGGCGCTGGGCACCGCGAGCGGGACCGAGGTCGGCAGCGACACGCTGGCCAACATCGAAAACGTCACTGGCGGCAGCGGCAACGACACGCTCAGCGGCGGTGGCGGCAACGACACGCTGA
>NZ_SCMM01000106.1:0-5729 GCF_005503345.1 Ramlibacter sp. 2FC | reverse complement strand
GGCGCCGGTACCGGCCCAGGTCGGCGTCTTCGGCGTGGTCAAGAGCCTGCTAGGCGGAACGCCGGCTCCGCCCCCGGCGCCGGCACCCGCCCCCGAGGCCAGGAAGGAAGAAAAGCGCGAAGCGCGCGGCGGCGAGCGCCGTGACGGCCGGCGCGGCGAGCGTGGCGGCCGCGATGGCCGCCGTGGCGAGCGCGCCGAAGCCTCAGGCGCACAGGCCGAGGGCCGCGGCAGCCGCGAAGGCCGCCGCGGTGAGGCCGAGGCACGCGGCCCGCGCCCCGAGCGCGGCGAGCGCACCGGCCCGCGCGAGCGGCGCGACGCCCAGGGTGCGGCCGACAGCACGGCCCAGGCCGGCGGCGTGAACGACGCAGCCGCGCAGCCCACCCCGGCCCAGGGCGAGGCGCGCCCCGAGCGTGCGCCGCGCGGCGAAGGCCGCCGCGAACGCGGTGAAGGACGCGGTGAAGGACGCGGAGAGGGCCGTCGTGAACGCGGTGGCGAGCGTGGCGAACGCCGTGGCGCCCCGCGCCCCGAGGAGAAGGTCGAGGACAACGCCCTGGCCGCCGGCGCGGCCCTGGCCGCCAGCACCGCCATTGCCGCGGCTGCGGCCTCGGCGGCGGGTGCCGTGGAGTCCGCACCGGCCTCCGGCCAGGAGGGCAGCGCGGCCCCCGATGCCGCACGCCCCGAGGGCGAGGAGCGCCGCGAGCGCCGCTCACGCGACCGCTACGGCCGTGACCGCCGCGAACGCAACGGCGAGCGCGCCGAGACCCGTCGTGACGAAGGCGCCGAGCCCGCGGCCAGCGCCGAGGCGCCGGCCCAGCAGGAGCCCGTGGTCCGCTCCTACTTCGACCGCGCCGCCGGCGCGCCGATGAGCGCCCCCGAGGCGGCACCGGTCGAGACGACGGCCGTGGTGGCGCCCGCGCCGGCCCCAGTGGCCGCACCGGCCGCCCCCGTGGCAGCCAGCAGCGGTCTGCCCAAGGTGCAAGCCTTCGCCCTGCCGGTGGACGAGCTGGCCCAGGTCGCGCAGAGCTCGGGCCTGCAGTGGGTCAACTCCGACGCCGACAAGGTTGCCGCGGTGCAGGCGGCGATCGCCGCCGAGCCCAAGCCGGTGCACATGCCGCGCGAGCGCCCGCCGGTGGTGGTGCTCGATGAAGGCCCGCTGGTGCTGGTGGAGACCAAGAAGGACCTGCGCAACCTGAACCTGCCGTTCTGAGCGGGCGATGCACAGGCCGCGGAGAGCCCGCGGCCTGAAGCCAGGGCCGAAGGCGCAAGCCTCCGGCCCTTTTGCTTTGGGGATGTCGTCCTTGTGAGAAGCGCGCCGCGCGGCCAGAGATGGCCGGCAAGCCGGCGTATCAGCCCTGGGCCGCCCGCTTCCAGGCCTGGGCGGCGGCCGCGGTATCGCCACGTTGCTCGGCCAGCTGCGCCAGGGCGCGCCAGGCGCTGCGCAGCAGTCCGGCGTCCTGCAACCCATGGGTGGACTGGCTCAAGAGCTGCTGGGCCTTGCCCCAGAGCTGGCGCCGCATGCAGGCCATGCCGGCCAGGTACTGCAGGCCCGCGTCGCCCGGCAGGCGCTGCTGGGCCGCTTCGATGCGGGCCAGCCAGTCGCGGGCGGCCTGGTCGTCCAGGCTGCCCAGCCCAGCTTCCAGCGCGCGCACCAGGCGCACGCGCTGGGCATCCGCCAGCAGGCCCGGCTGCTCGAGCACGCGTTCCCACACCGGCAGCAGCCAGGCGCGGGCCTTGGCATGGTCGCCCTGCAGCGCGGCCATGCGCTGGGCGGCCTGTATGGCCAGCTCGGGCATGGCGCGCTCGCCCGCGTCCAGCATCTGCCACACCCGCTCCAGCTGGGCCGGGTCGTGGGCGCCCGCGATCAGCTCGCTGGCCAGGCCGCGCACGATGCTCTGCGCCGCCATAGCCGAGAAGGCGCCGTGCTTGGCAAGCAGGCGCGCGGTCTCCAGCGCCTCCTGGGTCTGCTGGGCCAGCCGGGCCGCCTTGAGCTTGATGCGCAGGGCCAGGGTGCGGCGGCCCGCGCCCTGGGGCAGGCCGGTCAGCCAGCCCAGCGCGGCCTGCGCATCACGGTCCTCGATCGACCAGTGCGCCGCGCGCAGCTGCGCCCCTTCACGCAGCTCCTGCAGCATGAGCGTGCCGCGCGAGGCGGTTTGCGCCAGGGCCTGCTGCAAGTGCTCGTCGCGCTGCCCCCGGTTCTGCAGGGCCTGGGCGCTCTCGGCCGCCACCAGGTGCGACAGCGCGCGCAGCTGCACCGCATGGCCCAGGCTGGCGCCGGAAGCCGCCAGGGTCTTCTCGCGCGACAACGCCGCCTCGGCGGCCTTGCGGGCGCGGATGAAGCGGCCCGACATCTGGTGCGCGATCGCGTCCAGCAGGGCCGCGTGGGTGGCGCGCTCGCGTTGCTGGGCGCGCCAGCGACGCGCCTGGCGCGGCATCTCCAGCAGCACGGAGATGGCGCGCAGCGCCACGTAGAGCGCGGCGAAGCCGGCCAGCAGGGTCAGCAGCACCAGGTTCAGCGACAGGTCGATGCGGTAGGGCGGCCAGAACACGGTGACCGTGCCCTGGTTGTTGCCGGCGAACAGCGCCACGGCCACGGCGACCGCGAACAAGGCCAGGAACCACAGGGCGGCGCGCATATCAGGCCTCCTGCCGGGCCGCCCGGAGCCGTTGGTCTGCGAAGCGAACCAGGCGAAGGGCGGCCATGGCGCTGCTGCGCTGTACAGCTGCGCGCACGACGCTGCGCAGCGCCGCCCCAAAGGAGGCCTGGGCCCCCTCGGGGGGCAGCGAATACACGTAGTGATGAGCGTGGGGGCGTTTCACTTGCGGGCTACCTTCCCGCGGCCGCGGTGGCCAGGGCCGCGAGGGTTTCGTCCACGCGCGGCAGCTCGATCGCGCGCATCTGGCCCTGCACCTGCTGCAGCAGGGTCGCCGCAGCCTGGGTCTTGCGCGAGGCCGGGTCGAAATACTTGCCCAGCGCGGTGGACGCTGAGGCCACGTCGGCGCGCGCCGACTCGAGCTGGCGCGCCAGCAGGCCCAGGCGCGCGTTGAGCAGCTTGAGCTTGAGGTTCTCGCGCAGGAAGAAGCTCTGCTCGGGCGAGAGCAGCACGGCCTCGGGTTGCTCGATGCGGCTGACCCGCACCAGGCCACGTGCCTCGGTGGCGAACCGCTCCAGCAGGCGCTCCCACCAGCTGGGAGCCGCGGCAGTGGCCGGGTTCGAAGGCGCCTGCACGGCGGCCGCCGACGCGACCGCATTGAGCACCGGCAGCTCGTCGACCAGGCGCACCAGTTCGTCGAGCTTGACCAGCAGGCCCGGCGTGTCGGTCACGCTGGCCTGCTTGAGGCGGTCGACGTCGCGTGCGATGGCGCGCTGCAAGGGCCCCAGGCGCGGCTGGGCGGCGCGCACCACGCGCTGGTCAGCGGCCTTGAGGGCGGCCAGCAGGGGCTCGAGGCTGCCCGTCAGCTGGGCCTGCTGCTGGGCCAGGCGGATGGCCGACTCGATGTCGACCACCAGGTTCTCGTCGCGTGAGCGCGACAGGCTTTGCATCAACTCCTCGAGCTGGCTGCGCTGCAGCGCCACCTCGCCCACGCGGGCCTCCATCACGGCCAGGCGGGCCGCCGTCTCGCGCGTGGCGTCCTGGGCCTGGCGCGCCAGCGTGCGCGCCTCGACCGACTGCGCGCCGGCGTCGGCGCTCTGCCGCGCCAATTGTTCCTGGATGGTCGCCAGCTTCTGCCAGAGCAGGCCGCTGGCACCCAGGCCCGCTACCGCCAGCACCAGGCTCAGCCACAGCAGGCCGCGCCGCACGGGCGGCGCGGCAGGCGCTTGCCCCTCGGCAGCCACCGCCACGGAATCGGCCAGGCCGGCAGCGGGGCCTGGCTCGGGGCTGGACGCATTGTTCATGCCAGGGATTCTATCGAGGCCACCACCTCGGCCAGCGCAGGACGTGACTCGCAAACAACACCGAAACCGGCGCGCCGCGCGGCTTCGGCGATGCGCGGATGGGTGGCCAGGGCGCGCGCCCGCGACCAATCCTGGGCCGGCAGGCAGCGCAGGAGCTGGGCTATGGCCTCGGAGCTGCTGAACAGCCAGACCGAACCGTCCCGCGCCGCCTGGCCTGCCAGCGCCAGCTGCGCTGCGTCCAGCGCCGGCGGCAGGCGACGGTAGGCCAGGACCTGGTCCACCGCCACCCCGGCTGCGGCCAGCTGCTGCGCCAGCCAGTCGCGGCCGGCGCCACGGCCCTGGGCATCGCTGCCGCGTACGATCAGCACGCGCTGGCCGGCCCGCAGCCGGGCCTGCACGCGAGCCCACAGGGCCTCGGAGTCGAACTGCCCGGCCTCGGCCGGCGGGGCGTCGATCTGCGCCGCCGCCAGGCCCGCCTGCCGCAGGGCCTCGGAGGTGCCCGGGCCGGGCGACCAGGCCCGCGTCGCGAGCTGGCCGCCGCGCCAGCGCGCCAGGGGCTCGGGCAGCGCTTCAGCGAAGAAATGGGACACGGCGTTGCCGCTCACGAACATGACGGCCGCATAGTCGGGCACATGGCGCCAGGCCTGGCGCAGTGGCCCGGGGTCCGGCGCCGGGGCTATCGCGATCAGCGGCAAGGCCTCGGCGGCCAGCCCACGCTGGCGCAGCCCGGTCACCCAGTGCGCGGCCTCGCGCGGCGGGCGCGTCACCAGCACGCGGGGAAACGGCGCCTCAGGCATCGCGCCGGCCGGCGATCAGTGCGCGCCGCCCGCGCGCAGCTGCGCCGCCACGCGGCTGCCCAGGGCCTCGGCAGCCGCCAGGTCGGCCACGGGCGCGCTCTCACGCGCGCTCACCAGGGTGGCCGGCCCCTCGGGTTCGCCCCAGGCAGCCTGCAGCACGAGCTGTCCGCCCTGCAGGCTGGCATGGGCCGCCAACGGCATGGAACAGCTGCCGCCCATGGCCCGGCTGACCGCGCGCTCGGCGGCCACGGCCAGCCAGGTGTCCTGGTGCGCCAGCGGCGCCAGCGCCTCGGCCAGGTCGGCGCGATCGGCGCGCAACTCGATGCCCAGCGCGCCCTGCCCCACCGCGGGCAGCATCTCGGTGGTCTCGAACACCTGGCGTATGCGTGCCTCCAGGCCCAGGCGCTTGAGGCCGGCCGCGGCCAGCACGATGCCGGCGTACTGCCCCTCGTCGAGCTTGCGCAGCCGCGTGTCCAGGTTGCCGCGCAGCGGCTCGATCCTGAGGTCGGGGCGCAGGGCGCGCAGCAGCACCGTGCGGCGCAGGCTGGAGGTGCCGACCACCGCGCCTTGCGGCAGTTCGGCCAGCGTGGCGTACTGCGGCGACACCCAGGCGTCGCGCGGGTCCTCGCGTTCCATCACGCAGGCCAGGGTGAAGCCCTCGGGCAGGTCCATGGGCACGTCCTTGAGCGAGTGCACGGCGATGTCGGCGCGGCCCTCGGCCAGCGCGAGCTCGAGCTCCTTGACGAACAGGCCCTTGCCGCCGACCTTGGAGAGCGAGCGATCCAGGATCTGGTCGCCCTGCGTGGTCATGCCCAGGAGGGTGACGCTATGGCCGCGCGCCTGCAGCAGGGCCTTCACATGCTCGGCCTGCCACAGGGCCAGGCGGCTTTCGCGGGTAGCGATCGTAATCTTCGTCAAAGTCGTAACCTGCTCGTAATCGGGACAGCCTCGTCGATGCTAGCATGACGGGCCCGCTCGGCGGGCGACACGCCCCATTTCTCCCACTACGAGACGACGAGACGAGCCCACCCATGAAA
>NZ_SCMM01000105.1:0-5990 GCF_005503345.1 Ramlibacter sp. 2FC | reverse complement strand
GGGCAGGGGTCATGGCAAGCTCCTTGTGAAGAACGGGAGGGGCAGGGACGGGGACAGCTCAGCTGCGGCGGCCGAACAGCGCGTGCAGCGCGATCGCGCCGAAGGTCGCCGTGCCTATGCCGCCGAGCGAGAACGGGCCGAAGCTCAGCGTGAAGTCGCCCGTGCCCAGCACCAGCGTGACCGCGGCGACGATCAGGTTGCGGTTGTCGGAGAAGTCGACCCGGTTGTCGACCCAGATCTTGGCCCCGGCCACGGCGATCAGGCCGAACACCACGATGGACACGCCGCCCATCACCGGCAGCGGGATCGCCTGGATCAAGGCGCCGAACTTGGGGCTGAAGCCCAGCACGATGGCGATCAGGCCGGCCATCAGGAACATCGCGGTCGAGTAGATCTTGGTCGCGGCCATCACGCCGATGTTCTCGGCGTAGGTGGTCACGCCGGTGCCGCCCACGCTGCCGCTGACCATGGTCGCCAGGCCGTCGCCCATGAAGGCGCGGCCCATGTAGCGGTCCAGGTCGCGCCCGGTCATGGCCGTGACGGCCTTGATGTGGCCCAGGTTCTCGGCCACCAGAATGATGGCCACCGGCGCGATCAGCAGCATGGCCGAAGCGGAGAACTGCGGCACGGCAAAGGCCGGCGCGCCGACCCAGGCCGCGCCGGCGATGCCCGCCAGGTCGATGGGCTTGCCCAGGCCCAGGCCGTTGCTCAGCAGGGCGTAGACCGCGCTGGCCACGATCAGGCCGACCAGGATCAGCAGGCGTTGCACCATGCCGCGCGTGAACACCGCCACCACGCCCACGCAGACGAAAGTGAGCGCCTGCATCCAGCTGTCGAAGGCGCCCGCCGCCATGTTCTTGACCGGGATGCTGGCCAGGTTCAGGCCGATCACGGCCACCACGGCGCCCGTGACCACCGGCGGCATCAAGCGCTCTATCCAGCCCGTGCCCAGGGCCTGGACCAGGGCGCCGATCAGCGTGTAGACCAGGCCGCAGGCCACGATGCCGCCCAGGGCCAGGCCGATCTGGGCGTTCGGCCCCTTGCCGGCGTAGGCGGTGGCCGCGATCACCACGCCGATGAAGGCGAAGCTCGAGCCCAGGTAGCTCGGCACCCGGCCGCCCGTGAGCAGGAAGAAGATCAGCGTGCCGACGCCGCTCATGAGGATGGCGACATTGGGGTCGAAGCCCACCAGGATGGGCGCCAGCACGGTGGCGCCGAACATGGCCACCACATGCTGCACGCCCATCACCAGGGTCTGCGGCCAGGGCAGGCGCTCGTCGGGGGCGATCACGCCGCCGTGCCGCAGCACCTGGGCGCTCCTCAGATTCCAGCTGGGCCATCCCGTCCTCATTGCGCGGCTCCGTTCTTGTTGTGGCCCGGGCATCCTATTCGTATTCGGCCTGCGGCTCAAGAAAGCGGGAGGCCTCGGCGGCCCGGGCGCGAATTGATTTCGGTCAATCCGACCCGCCCACGCGCTGTTAGGCTTGCGGCATGAAACCACTGGGCAAATGGGGTGTGGGCGCCGCGCTGGCGCTGGCCGCAGCGGCGCTCGGGCTGTGGGCCGTCGGGCGTGGCACACCGGTGCAGACCGTGGCCGTGGCGCGCATGGGCCTGGTGCAGTCGGTGGTGGCCACGGGCCGGCTCAACGCGCCGGCGCGCATCGAGATCGGTGCCGAGGTCACGGCCACGGTGACCGAGGTGCGCGTGCGCGAGGGCGACCGCGTGCGCGCCGGCCAGCCCCTGCTGCGCCTGCAGGACGGCGAGGCGCGTGCGGCGCTGGCCCAGGCCCGCGCCGCCCTGGTCGAGGCGCGCGGCCGCGCCGCCCAGCAGGCCCAGGTGGCGGCGCCGGTCAGCAGCCAGGCCGTGGTGCAGGCCGAGGCGGCCTACCTGGCGGCCCAGCGCGAGCATGGGCGCACGCGCGAGCTCGTGGCCCAGGGCTTCTTCCCGCAGCAGAAGCTGGACGAGGCCCAGCGCGCGCTAGACACCGCGCGCAGCGCGCTGGAGGCCGCCCGCGTGCAAGCCCAGGCCAACCAGGCCAGCGGCGTCGAGCCCGCGCTGGCCGCCAGCCGCGTGGCTCAGGCCGAGGCCGCCCTGGCCGTGGCCGAGGCCCGGCTGGCGCGGCTGCAGATCACCAGCCCGGTCGACGCCGTGGTGCTGGCGCGCCAGGTCGAGCCCGGCTCCATGGCCCAGCCCGGCCGGGTGCTGCTGGCGCTGGCCGAGCAGGGCGGCACGCGCATAGACGCGGCGGTCGACGAGAAGCACCTGGGCCTGCTGCGCCCGGGCCTGGCGGCGCGCGCCGTGGCCGACGCCTATCCCGGCCAGCCCTTCGACGCCCAGCTCAACTACATCGCCCCGGCCGTGGACCCGGCGCGCGGCACGGTGGAGGTGCGGCTGGCCGTGCCGCGCCCGCCGGCTTTCCTGCGGCCCGACATGACGGTTTCGGTCGAGCTGCTGGCCGGCGAGAAGAAGGACGCGCTGGTGCTGCCCTCGGTCGCGGTGCGCGACCCGGACCGCGGCGCACCCTGGGTGCTGGCGCTCAGGGACGGGCGCGCCCAGCGCGTGCCGGTGCGCCTGGGCCTGCGCGGCGTGGGCTCGGTCGAGATCGTCGAGGGCCTGAAGCAGGGCGACGAGGTCATCCCCCAGACCGAGAAGGCCCTGCCCGGCGACCGCGTGCGGCGCGGCCCGCAGCTGGCGCGCGAAAAGGGCTTCGAAGTGCCCAGCTTCATCTCGCGCTGACCGAGCCATGCGCCATCTGCCGCACCGCCGCCATGACCTGAGCGCCTGGGCGCGCTGGATGCCCTTCGAGCTGCTGGTGGCGCTGCGCTTCCTGCGCGAGGGCCGCACGCAGACCGCACTGATCCTGGCCGGCGTGACCGGCGGCGTGGCCGTGATCATCTTCCTGACCCAGCTGATCAACCAGCTGCAGGGCACCATCATCGACCGCGTGCTGGGCTCGCAGGCCCATGTGGTGATACGCCCGCTGGAGGAGACCACGCAGCGCGTGCTGCAGGGCAGCGCCGACCAGGCCGTGGCGGCCCTGGTGCAGCCGCGCGCCCAGCGCCTGCGCTCGGTCGACCAGTGGGAGCGCGTGGCGGCGCTGGCGGCGGCCACGCCCGGCGTGCTGGCGGTCTCGCCGGTGGTCAGCGGCCCGGCCTTCGCCGCGCGCGGCGGCAGCAACAAGAGCGTGGCCCTGCTCGGCGTGCAGCCCGAGGAGTACCGCCGCGTGGTGCGCATGGACGGCTACATGACGCGCGGGCGCTTCGACGTGGCGGGCAACGGCACGCTGATCGGCACTGACCTGGCGCAGGACCTGGGCGTGGGCGTGGGCGACAAGCTGCGCGTGACCAGCGCCACCGGGCGCAGCGAGACCCTGGACATCACGGGCCTGTTCGACATGGGCAACCGCGACCTGAACCGGCGCTGGGTCTTCGTCACGCTCAAGCTGGGCCAGACCCTGCTCGACCTGCCGGGCGGCGTGTCCAACATCGACCTCACGGTGACCGACCTGTTCGGCGCCAACGCCGTGGCCGACCAGCTGCGCGCCCAGACCGGCCTCACCGTGGACAGCTGGATGCAGACCAACTCGGGCCTGCTCAACGCCCTGTCCAACCAGACCGTGTCGAACAACCTGATCCGCAGCTTCGTGGTCATCATCGTCGCGCTGGGCATCTCCAGCGTGCTGGTGGTGAGCGTGGTGCAGAAGCAGCGCGAGATCGGCATCCTGCGCGCCATGGGCACGGGGCGGCGCCGCATCATGGCGGTGTTCCTGCTGCAGGGCGGCTTGGTCGGCCTGGCCGGCTCGGTGCTCGGCGCGGCCCTGGCCTACACGCTGCTCGAAGTCTTCTCGCACATCTTCAAGAGCCCCGACGGCAGCCAGCTCTTCACGGCCCAGCTCGACCCGGCCCTGGTCGGCCTGGCCGCCCTGGTGGCCTGCGGCGTGGGCCTGGTCGCGGCCGTGATCCCGGCGCGGCGCGCCGCGCGCATGGACCCGGTGCAGGCGATCAGGGCGTGAGGGGGTGAATCCGTGGGCTCCTTAGGTGCTGACTGCTCCTGATAAACAAACATAGATTTTAATAAATCAAATGTTTTGCTAACATTCATAGCATGCCAAAGCGATCCCAAGCTTTCGAAGCCATGCCTCCCGCCGTGCTCGCGCTGCTGCGGGAGTTCGGCGAGAACCTGGCCGTGGCCCGCAAGCGACGGCTGGAGTCCCGCAAGGCCTGGGCGGTGCGCATAGGCGTGTCCGAGCCGACGCTCATGCGCATGGAGCGCGGCGACCCCAGCGTCGCCTTCGGCGCCTACGCGTCCGCCCTGTGGCTGATCGGCCGCTCCCAGGCCATACCCGAGCTGGCGGCGCCACAGCATGACCAGGGCGCGCTGGAAAGCGCCGTGCGTGCGGCCAAGGCCCGCGCCGTGCGCAAGCCGGCGTCCATTGAAGCGCGGCTGAAAAACGCTTTTCCCGGTCCCGCGGGCAAGGCGCGGGGTTCAAGCTGATGGCAGCGTTCGACATCCAGAGCTACCAGCCGATCGATACGCTTTATCTCTGGTGGCTGGGCCGTCCCGAGCGGCCCGTCCTGATCGGGACGCTCGCCACCGTCAGGGCGCTCAAGGGGGTTTCGCTGCACTACGCCCCCGGCTGGCTGAAGGCCGGCTTTGCGCTCAGCGAGGACCTGCCGCTGATCGACCAGGAATTCCTGCCGACCGACAAGGAGACCGCCGCCGGCGCCGTGGACGATGCCCGTCCCGACCGCTGGGGCGAACGCGTGATCCGCGTCCTCGACAAGCCGCCGCGCCTCTCGCTGATGGAATACCTGTTCTATGCGGGCGACGAACGCTTCGGCGCCCTGGGCGTCTCGGTGTCCGGGCAGGAGTACCTGCCGCGCCGGCTGGGGCCGCTGCCCGAGCTGCGGGACGTCGCTGCCATCGAGCAGATGGTCCAGAAGATCCTGCGCGGCGAGCCCGTGCCGCCCGAGCAGCGGCGGCTGATCGCGCCTGGCGTCACCCTCGGCGGTGCCCGCCCCAAGGCGCTGCTTGACCTCGACGGGCGGCAATGGGTGCTGAAGTTCTCGGAACCCGGCGAGCCCCTGGACATGCCCCTGATCGAGCACGCCGCCATGACCTTGGCCGCCAAGGCTGGCGTTCGCGTCGCGCCGACCTTGCCGATCCCGCTGCCCAAAAGCCGTGCGGTGGGCCATGCGCTGGCCATCGAGCGCTTCGACCGCGAAGCGGGCCAGCGCCGGCATGCGCTCTCGGCCAACGTCGCGCTGAAGGCGGCCGGCGAGGCACTGGGCTATCCCGAGCTCGCCCAGCTGCTGCGCCGCCGGGGAGTGGCCAAGGGGCGGCTGCACCACGTGCACATGCGCGAGCTGTTCCGCCGAATGGTCTTCAACATCCTGATCGACAACACGGACGACCACGAGAAGAACCACGTGCTGCTGATGACCGACAGCGGCGAATACGAACTGTCGCCCGCGTTCGACGTGCTGCCCGCGGGCCAGTCGCTGGGCTACCAGCAGATGCGTGTCGGCGCCGACATGGCGGATTCGACGCTGGCCAACGCCTTCTCCGAACACGCCCAGTTCGGGCTCAAGGCCGACGAGGCGGCACAGCAGATCCGCCAGGTGGCTTCCGTCGTGGACGGCTGGAAGGAGCACTTCGCCGCGCTCGGCGTTTCGGTTCGGGACATCGAGTCGTTGGCCCAGCATGTGGATCGGGCGTTCTTGCGGGATCAGCGCCGTGATGCGTGATGCGTGATGGCGCTGGCGTTCGCGCTGCGGGTCGTGTTTTCCCACATCTTCAAGAGCCCCGAAGGCAGCCGGCTGTTCACGGCCTAGCTTGATCCCGCCCTGGTGGCCTGCGGCGTGGGCCTGGCCGCGGCCGTGATCCCGGCCCGCCGCGCCGCGCGCATGGACCCGGTGCAGGCGATCAGGGCGCGAGGGGGGGCTTTGCCGGGGTGTCGGGGCAGGTTTCGACCGAGACTGTGTGAAGAC
>NZ_SCMM01000104.1:0-6255 GCF_005503345.1 Ramlibacter sp. 2FC | reverse complement strand
CATCACGAACTCGCCTTGCGCGAAGTTGATGGTGCCGCTGGCCTGCCACAGCAGCGTGAAGCCCAGCGCCGCCAGCGCGTAGATCGCGCCGGTGGACAGGCCGCTGAAGAACAGTTGCAGGAAGTCGGTCATGGGAGGTCCTCAGGAAAGCGAGGGACGGCCCCGCCCCTTCGCCTGGCAGGGGCGGGCCGGGGAAGGGTCTTACTTCTTGCCGAGCGGCGGCAGCGTGGCAACCACCACCTGGCGGCCGTTCTTCACTTCCACCAGGAAGCTCTCGCGATCCAGGTCGCCCTTGTCGTCGAAGCTCACGTCCATGATCACGCCGGGGTACTTCTTGGCGCTGATCGTCAGGCCCTTCATGGCCTGGGCCACGGCCTTGCGGTCGAGCTTGCCGGCCTTCTCGATCGCGGCCTTGAGCGTGTAGACGCCCATGTAGCCCTTGATGCCGTTGTGATCGGGGATGTACTTGTAGGCCTGGTAGAACTTGCCCTTGAAGGCCAGCATCTCGGGAATCGGCGCGTCCACGGTGAGGCCCACATGGGCGAAGGCGCCGTTGGCGGCCTCGCCGGCCAGCTCGATCACCTTCTGGCCGGTCAGCGTGGTCTCGCCGATGATGGGCTTGTTCCAGCCCTGCTTGCGGAACTCGCGCAGGGCGCGCGCGGACTCTTCCTCGGTCACGTAGACGAAGACGGCATCTGCATTGGCCTGCTTGGCCCGGATCACGGCCGAGGAGAAGTCGACCTGGCCCGGATCGGTGGAGATCTCGGCGACGATCTTGGTCGCCGATCCGTCCAGGTTCTTGACGATGGCGTCGCGGCCACCCTTGCCGAAATCGTTGTTCTGGTAGATGACGGCAATGGTCTTGAACTTGGAGGTGATGTACTTGGCGACCTTCGGGAACGAGAACTGCTGGCCGAAGGCGGTGCGGAACACATAGGGGTTGCCCTGCTGGGTGATGGCCGCCGCCTCGCCGCCGGTCCAGTTCGGCACCTCGGCCCGGCGACTCTCGGACATCGAGACCAGGATGGAGCCCGAATACACCGGGCCGAAGATCGCGAAGGCGCCGTCGTCTATGACCTTTTGCGTCAGGCCCTTGGCCACGCCGGGGTTGGTCTGCGTGTCCATGTCGGTGGTCGTGAGCTTCTTGCCCAGGATGCCGCCCGCGGCGTTGATCTCGTTGACCGCCAGCTTGATGCCGTCGCGGAAGTAGGTGCCGGGGCTGGCGCCGCCGCCCGAGAGCTCGACGATGTCGGCGATCTTGATCTGGTCCTGGGCCCAGCCGGCCGTGGCCGCCGTGCCCAGGGCACAGGCTGCGATCCATTTGAGCCCCCACGCTTGCCACTTCGTGTGCTGCGCTGCCCCCCAAGGGGGCCCAGACCGGCTTGGGGCGGCCCGGCGCCGGCCTGTACTGAGTGCTTCACGTTTTTGCATCATGTCTCCTTCAGTGGGTGGTTTGCATGCGAGCCTCGGTCCCCGGGCTCATGGGGTGGGAATGCTGGATTGGGCGGGCAGCGCGCGCCACCGCATGGCGCGCCGCGAGGTAGGCGAACACCAGGCCCGGGCCTATGGTGATGCCGGGGCCGGTGTAGACGCCGCCCATGATGGAATGCATGTCGTTGCCCACCGCGTAGAGGCCGGGGATCGGCTGCCCGTTCTCGCCCAGCACGCGCGCCTGGGCGTCGGTGGCCAGGCCGGTGGCCGCGCCTATGTCGCCGGGGTACAGACGCACGGCGTAGAACGGCGCCTGGCGCAGCGGGCCGAGGTTGGGGTTCTTGCCGCCCCAGGCCGGGTCGCCGATGTTCTGCTGGTAGGCGGTCACGCCGCGCTGGAACTCCGGGTCCTCGCCCGTCTCGGCGTAGCGGTTCATCCGGGCCACGCTGTCCACAAGGCCGGCCGCAGCGATGCCCAGCTTTTCCGCCAGGGCCTCCAGCGTCGGCGCCTCGGTCAGGTAACCGTCGGCCAGGAAGGGTGCCAGGCCCTTGCCGCCCGGTCGCACCATGCCCAGGCCGTACTTGCGCAGGGCCTCGGCGTCGCAGATCAGGTAGGCAGGAATGTTGCCCCCACCCCTGGCTTCGCCAGGCCCCCCGAGGGGGTGCAGTCGTTCTTGGGGCGGCCCGGCGAACGACTGGTCGGCCTGCTCCTGCATGGCCAGGCCGAACAAATGGTAGGAGGTGCTTTCGTTGACGAAGCGCTGGCCGGCCTGGTTCACGGTGATCATGCCGGGCTTGGCGCGGTCCATCACGAAATGGGGGAAGGCGGCGGTGCTGCCGTCGGCGCGCTGGCGCAGCGAGACCGGGGCCCAGAAGGCGTGGCTCAGGCCGCCCTGGCCATGGCGGGCGCCCAACTTGCGCGCCAGCGCCTGGGCGGCGCCGGTGTGGCCCGGTGCGGCCGGGCACCATTGCGGGTCCACGCCGGGCAGCATCTGCTGGCGCAGCAGCGGGTCGCGGTTGAAGCCGCCGCTGGCCAGGATCACGCCGCCCTTGGCCTGCACGCTGCGGCGCTGGCCGTCCTGCGCCAGCAACACCGTGGCCGCGCCGTCCTCGGCCGGCAGGATGTCCAGCACCTCGGTGTTCAGCAGCAGCGCGGCATTGGGGTGCTGGGACAGCGAGTAGAGCAGCCGCGCGACCAGGGCGTTGCCCATCACCAGGCGCGTGCCGCGAGGGTGGCTGAGCCTGTCCTTGAAGTGACGCCCTACGATCTTGAGCGCATGCTTGAGCGAGGCCAGCGACCGGGTCATCGCCAGCAGGTGGTTGATGTCGCTGCGGTCCACCATCATGCCGCCGAGCACGGTGAATTCGGGAATCGGCGGCCGGACCAGCTTGAACAGCTCGCCCAGCCGCCGGCCGTCGAAGGGCAGCGGCTCCAGGGCCCGGCCGCTCAGCGTGGACCCGCCGAGCTCGGAGATGTAGTCCGGGTGCTTGGGACAGGGGCGGTACTTGACCTCGGAATGGTCCTCGATCTGCTTGACGGCGGCCGGCCCGTGGTCCAGGAAGGCCTGGCGCAGGGCCAGCGGTGCGCGCTCGCCGATCGCGTTGTCCAGGTAGCGCGCCGCCTGGTCCAGCGTGTCCGCGGGGTTCACCTTGGCCGCGTGGTGCGTGCCCGGCACCCAGGTGGTGCCGGCCGACAGGGCCGTGGTGCCGCCCACGTAGGCGGTGCGCTCGACCAGCAGCACCTTGGCGCCGGCTATCGCGGCGTAGAGTGCGGCGGCCAGGCCGGCGCCGCCGGCGCCTATGACGACCACGTCGTAGTCGGCCTGCTCGGTCAAATCCTCAAGCCGTATGTTCAGGCTCATTGCGGCGACTCCTCGAGCAGGAAGTCCACCATCAGGTCGCGCACGCGGGCGAACATGTCGGCGCCGGTCATGGTGGCGCAGCCCTTGGCGCGCGCGGCGGCGATCAGCGGCGTGACGGCCGGCTGGGTGATCACGCAGCCGACGAACATGGTGGGCGTCAGGCCCGCCACGTTCAGCGGATAGGGGTCGCCCTCCCTCATGCCCACCGGCGTGGCATTGAGCACGATGTCGTAGCCGGCCGGGTCGGCCGAGCCATGGGCCACCGGGCAGCGGCCCAGGCCGGCCAGCCGGTCCACCAGCGTGCTGCGCCGGGCGCTGTCCTCGTCGTGGATGGCGAGCTGGCTCACGCCGGCCATCACCAGCGCATGGGCGATCGCCGAGCCGGCGCCGCCGGCGCCGACCAGCAGGGCCTTCCTGCCCGCCAGCTCGCAGCCCTTCTCGCGCATGGCCTGCACGAAGCCCTGGCCGTCGAACATGTCGCCATGCCAGCCACCGTCGGGGTTGCGGCGCATCACGTTCACCGTGTGCAGGAAGGCCGCGCGCTCGGAGGTGCTCGCGCAGAGCTCGTAGCAGCCGAACTTGTGCGGCACGGTGACGATGATGCCGTCCACGTTCCGGGCCAGCGACACCCCGGCCAGCCAGGCCGCCAGGTCGGCCGGCGCCACATGGGCCGGCATCACCATGGCATTGCGGCCACGCGCCTGGTAGGCCTGGGTCACCCCGGCCGGCGATTTGACCTGGGCGATCGGGTCGCCCACGATGAAGTGCACGCGCGTGGCGCCGTTCAGTGTGTCTGCCATGGTGTCGGGGTCCGTCGATGGGCTGGGTTGGCTGCGATGGGCGGATATTACATAAAAGTGGAATCCAATTCAACTATTGAATTTAATTCCATTTTTCATTAGACTGCCATCCAACGGACCCACCCCCAGGAGACAGGCAGCACATGCGCAAGACCCCCTTGGCCGTCATTGGCGCCGGCGTCATAGGCCGCACCCACATTGACCGCATCAGCCGCAGCAGCAAGCTGGCGCTGGCGGCGATCGCCGATCCCACGGAGGCGGGCCAGGCCCTGGCGAAGCAGCTGGGCGTGCCCTGGTTTGCCGACCACCGCGCCATGCTGGAGACAGCCCGCCCCCAGGGCGCCATCGTCGCCACGCCCAACGCCGCCCACATCAGCGTGGCCGCGGACTGCCTGCGCGCCGGCGCCTGCGCCCTGGTGGAAAAGCCGGTGGCCGACACGGTGGCCGAGGCCCGGACCCTGGTCGAGGTGCAGGCCCGGACCGGCGTGCCGGTGCTGGTGGGCCACCACCGCCGCCACAATCCAATCAACCGGCGCGCGCGCGAGATCCTGCAGTCCGGCCGCCTGGGCCAGCCGGTGGCCGCCACGGCCCTGGCCACCTTCCTCAAGCCCGAGGCCTATTTCGACGTGGCCTGGCGCCGCGAGAAAGGCGGCGGCCCCATCCTGATCAACCTGATCCACGACATCGACATGCTGCGCTTCCTGCTCGGCGAGATCGTGTCGGTGCAGGCCCAGGCCAGCCACCAGGCGCGCGGCTTCGCGGTGGAAGACACGGCCGCCGCCGTGCTGCGCTTCGAGAGCGGCGCCCTGGGCACCGTGCTGGTGTCCGACGCCGCGGCCTCGCCCTGGTGCTGGGACTTCTGCGCCGGCGAGCAGGACCAGTACCCGCGCCAGAACGTGCAAAGCCACTTCATCTCGGGCACCCAGGGCTCGCTAAGCCTGCCCGACCTGGCCCTCTGGCATTACCGCGGCGAGCGCAGCTGGCATGCCGAGCTGACGCTGGAGCAGACCGCGGTGCACAAGGCCGACCCCTACACCCAGCAGCTGCAGCACTTCCAGGCCGTGATCGAGGGCCGGGAAGCGCCGCTGTGCAGCGCGCTCGACGGCCTGCGCACGCTGCGGGCCACGCTGGCGGTGCACGAGGCCGCGCTCAGCGGCCGCACGGTCGCTCTGGACGACTGAGCGCGGGGCGCTATCGTCACGCTTTTTCGCCTCAGGAGCCATCCATGCCCATCCGCGCCAGCTGTTGCGACCCGTCCCGCACCGCCCCACCCCCTCACCCCCTGAAGGAGGCCTGACCATGAGCGGCGTACTCGAACGCACCCTCGGCATCCTCGAACTGCTGGCCCAGCATGGCGAAGGCCTGGAGCTGGCCAGCATCGCCGACCGGCTCAACATGCCGCGCAGCGCCGCGCACCGCCTGCTGACCGACCTGGTGCGCTGCGGCTATGTGCGCCAGCTGCGCGAGCATGGCGACTACATGCTGACCACCAAGCTGGTGTCCATGGGCCTGTCCTTCCTGAGCCACAGCGGCATCGTGGACTTCGCCCAGCCGCTGCTGGACCGCCTGGCCGAGCTCTCGGGCGAGCTGGTGCGCCTGTCGGTGGTCGACGGCAACCGCCTGACCTGGGTGGCGCGCGCCCAGGGCGCGCGCCAGGGCCTGCGCTACGACCCCGACATGGGCAGCGACGCCAGGCTGTCCTGCTCCTCCTCGGGCCTGGCCTGGATGTCGGCGCTCAGCGACGAGCAGGCCCTGGCCCTGCTGGGCCAGCAGGGCCTGGGCTCGCGCGAGGAGTTCGGCCCGAACGCGCCGCAGACGATCCAGGAGGTGCTGGACCTGGTGCAGCAGACGCGCGAGCGCGGCTACAGCACCACGGTGGACACCTATTCGCCAGGCCTGAGCGCCATGTCCGCGCCGGTGCAGCTGGCCGGCCAGCCGCCGATCGGCGTGATCACCATCGCCGGCCCCACGGTGCGCTTCACCGAGCAGCGCATGAAGGCCCTGGGCCCCGAGCTGCTGTCCTTCGCCGCCCAGATGGCGGCCGCCAGCGGCACCTCGCCCTTCTTCCGCAAGCCGCTCAACAAGCCGCCGCTGGAAGTCGGGCGCCGCCCCATCTACGCCGCCTGAAGTGGCCCCCACGCCCCATCCGCCCGCCATGTCCCC
>NZ_SCMM01000103.1:0-6554 GCF_005503345.1 Ramlibacter sp. 2FC | reverse complement strand
CGGCCGGACCTCGGGTTGCATCGGGGGGCGCACCTCGGGCCGCACTTCCGGTCGTACCTCGGGGCGCACCTCTGGACGCATGTCAGGCCGCACCTCGGGGCGCACCTCGCGGCCGCGCGGCACCGGCATGGCGTCGCCCCGGCCGCGCAGTTCCTGTTGCGGGGGCGGGAAGTCGGGGCGATCGCGGCGCTCGGGCAAACGCTGCAGGGCCGGTGCTTCCTCCCGGGGTGTCATGCGCTCCTGCGGCGGGCGCTGGCCCGGCATCGGCATGACGGGTTCCGCCGGCCGCATGGACGGCTCGGCCTGGCGCGGGCCGCGCAAGGGCTGGGGTGGCGGCAGCGCAGCCGGGCCGCGTCCCGGGTCGAAGGCAGGTACCGGGCGCCTGGAGGCGGGCGGCGGTGCGAAGGCGCGCACCACGGGCGGCTGGGCTGCCGCCAGATGCGGCTGCGCCGGCACCGCGCGTTCGAACGGCTGTCCACCGGCCGTGGCGCCTGCAGGTGCCACGATGCTCAGGCGTGCCCGGGCCGCAGGATCGCCGTGCACGCGCATGCCCGGGGCCTGCAGCGGCGGCGCGCCGACGACCACGGACGGTGCCGTGCCCAGCGGCGCCGGCACGATCAGGCCGGGACGCGATCCGGGTGGTGCCGGCACGAACACGCCGGCCGGGCCGATCGGCGCCGGACCCGGGATCACGCCGCGCCGGGCGCTGACCACGGTAATCTGGATGTGCAGCGGCGGCGGCACGAACACCACGCCCGGCGAGGCCCAGAAACCGGTGATGAAGACCACCCGGCCATGGCGGTGCTCGTAGTAGGGCGGCACCCAGGTGTAGTAGGGCCAGGGCGGCGCCATCCAGCGGCCGGCGGCCCAGACCCAGAGGCCGTCCCAGACCCAGTAGCCGCCTATCCAGACGGCCCCCGCGAACGGCATCGGTGGCGGGACGTCGACCAGCATGGGCGGCGGCGCCCAGCCCACCAGGATGGGCGGCGGCTGCGACAGCGGCGGGTCGACGTAGACGCTGACCACCTCTTCCTGGATGGGTTCGGCGTAGCCCCAGGGCGGGGAGGGCTGGCTGTAGACGGGCGTCGGCGCCGTGTCGTAGGCGACGCAGCCTGCCGCCAGGGCGCAGAGCAGCGCCGGCAGCAGGCGCAGCGCAGAGGGAAGACGGACTGGGTGCATGAAAAGACTCCTAAGGATGGGGCGGCAGCTATGGCCCTTCTCTTCATTAAAACGCACGGGCCGCCATGTCGCCGACAGGCTCCTGGAGCGGGCAGAATCGGGGCATGACTCAGAAACTTGCCGGCCACCTGCTCGTCGAATGCCTTCTGGCCCAGGGCGTCACCCATGCCTTCGGTGTGCCGGGCGAGAGCTATCTGGCCGTGCTCGACGGCTTCCACGCGCATGCCGAGCGCATCCAGTTCGTGATCTGCCGCCATGAGGGCGGCGCGGCCTTCATGGCCGAGGCCCAGGGCAAGCTGACCGGCCGCCCCGGCGTGTGCTTCGTCACGCGCGGGCCGGGCGCGACCAACGCCTCGATCGGCGTGCACACGGCGTTCCAGGATTCCACGCCCATGGTGCTGCTGGTCGGCGACGTGGCCAGCGACACGCGCGACCGCGAGGCCTTCCAGGAGGTGGACTTCTGCAGCTTCTTCGGCCCCAGTACCAAGGGCATGGCCAAGCGCGTGGAGCGCATCGACGATGCGCGCCGCATTCCCGAGTATGTGGCGCGCGCCTTCGCCACCGCCATGAACGGGCGGCCGGGCCCGGTGGTGCTGGTGCTGCCCGAGGACATGCTGACCCAGGTGGTGGACGCCGAGCCCCTGCCCAGGGTCGAGGCGGTGGAAGCCTGGAGCGATCCGGGCGCGCTGCGCCGCCTGCGCGAGATGCTGCTGGCGGCGCAGCGTCCCCTGGTCATCGCCGGCGGCGGCGGCTGGACACCGCAGGCCGCCCAGGCCCTGCAGCGCTTCGCCGAGAACTGGCAGCTGCCGGTGGGCAACGCCTTCCGCTTCCAGGACACCTTCGACAACCACCACCCGCTGTACGCCGGCGACGTGGGCATAGGCATCAACCCCAGGCTGGCCCAGCGCATCCGCGAGAGCGACCTGATCCTGGCCCTGGGTGCGCGCCTGGGCGAGATGACGACCAGCGGCTACACCTTGATCGAGCCGCCGCGTCCGCAGCAGAAGCTGGTGCATGTCCATGCCAGCGCCGAGGAGCTCAACCGCGTCTACCAGGCCGACCTCGCGATCTGCGCGACCATGAATGCCGCCGCGCGAAGCCTGGAGGTGCTGACGGCGCCGCCCACCCTGTCCTGGTCCGAATGGAGCGCCGCAGTGCACGCCGACTACGAGGCCAACCTGCGGCCGCAGGAACTGCCGGGCGAGGTGGATATGCCGGCCATCGTCGCCACGCTGCAAAGGCACCTGCCGGCCGACGCGGTGCTGACCAACGGCGCGGGCAACTTCGCGAGCTGGGTGCACCGCTTCTTCCGCCACCACGGCCTGGCCAAGGGCCACAAGACCCAGCTCGCACCCACGGTGGGCGCCATGGGCTACGGCGTGCCGGCCGGCATCGCGGCCAACCTGCTGACCGGCCGCACGGCTTTCACCATCGCCGGCGACGGCGATTTCCTGATGAACGGCCAGGAGCTCGCGACGGCCGTGCAGCACGGCGGCAAGAGCATCGTCGTGCTGCTCAACAATGGCATGTACGGCACCATCCGCATGCATCAGGAGCGCCACTACCCGGGCCGTGTCAGCGGCTCGCAGCTGAGCAACCCCGACTTTGCGGCGCTGGCCTGCGCCTACGGCTACGTGGGCGTGCGCATCACGCGCACCGAGGAATTCGAGCCCCAGCTGGTAGCGGCGCTGGCGCGCGAGCAGGGCACGCTGATCGAGGTGATGCTGGACCCCGAGGTGATCACCACCCGCGGCACGCTCAGCGCCATCACCGAGGCGGCATTGACGCGGCCCTGAGCCTGCTTGCAGGGCGCGGCGCGGGCCGTGCCGGGCATGAAAAAGGCCGGTTTCCACCGGCCTTTGCGCATCCGTGCGGAACGGATTACTTGAGGTGCTTGCCGATCAGGCCGGCCATCTCGAACATGGAGACCTGGGCCTTGCCGAAGATCTCCTTGAGCTTGGCGTCGGCGTTGATCATGCGCTTGTTGAGCTTGTCCTGCAGGCCGTTCTTCTTGATGTAGGCCCACAGCTTGCTCACCACCTCGGTACGCGGCAGAGCGGCGGCGCCCACCACGGCGGCCAGGGCGCCGCTGGGGGTCAGGGCCTTCATGAACGCGGCGTTGGGCGTGCGCTTCTTGGCCGGAGCCTTCTTGGCGGCGACCTTCTTTGCCGGTGCGGCGGCCTTCTTGGCGGGCGCGGCCTTCTTGGCCGGTGCCTTGGCGGCTACCTTCTTTGCAGGCGCCGCAGCCTTCTTGGCGGGAGCGGCTTTCTTCGCGGGTGCGGCTTTTTTCGCCGGAGCTTTCTTTGCAGTTGCCATGATTGAATGTCCTATTTTGGAAGTTGAATAACCACCAGCGAAAACTGCTTCTCTACTGGCAGCGATGATGCTAATGGAGAAGCAATCTGTTTCCAAGTGAAAACGCAGATTTTTCACTCGAAGATGTTGCGGATTTGCCTCTGAAAACGCGTCGAAGTTGGCCATGGACGGACGGCTCGCGATCGCGCCACGCCATGCGCCCGTTTCGGACCGGTCGAAGGCGCCGCCGAAACGGCTTGATGCAAGGCCCTCGCAGGCTCAGCGGCGGCTGCCCACGCGCAGCGCAAGCCGTGTCGGCAAGGTGGCCAGCAGCACGCCGGCCAGCGCGATCGCCAGCGCCAGCAACTGGATGCCGTCCAGTGGCTCGCCGAGCACCCAGACGCCGACCAGGGCCGCGCTGACGGGCAGCATCACGGTGAACACCCCGCCCTGCGCCGCGGGCACGCGCTTGAGCCCGGTCATCCACAGCCACACGGTCCACATGCAGGCGGCCAGCGCGTAGAACACCAGCAGCAGCCAGGTGGCTGCAGGCACGGTGTTGAAGTCGAAGCGCCAGGCGACATAGAGGCCGGCGGGCGTGGACAGGGCGAAGCCCCAGAGGTTGATCAGCGCGGTGATGCGCTTCGGGCCCAGCGCGCCGGTCAGCTTCTTGCCGATCACCGAATAGGCCGCCTCGCACAGCACGGCGCCGAGCAGCAGCAGCTGGCCCAGCCAGGCCTGGGGGTGGGCCGCTGCGGCGCTCGCAGCCTCAGGCGATCCAAGCGCGGGCCTGGCCAGCGCCAGCAGGGCGATGCCCAGGGCCGCGCAGGCCACGGCGGCCCACAGCCGCGCACCGATGCGCTCGCCCAGGAAAGCCCAGCTCATGAGCGCCACCACGGCTGGGATCGCGGCCATGGTCACGCCGGCCGAGACGGCGCTGGTGAGGCTCACGCCATAGACCATGCAGAGCGTGAACAGGAAATTGCCCAGCAGCGACTCCAGGAACAGCAAGCGCCGCGTCTGAGCCGTCATCGGCGGTTCGTCGGCGGGCTTTCTGAGCCAGTGCAGCATGGCCAGGCCGCCGATGCCGAAGCGCAGCCAGGTCAGCAGCAGCACCGGCAGGGCGGCCGCCAGGGGCTTGGACAACGCCACGTAGCTGCCCACCAGCGACATGCTGAGCGCCAGACAGCCGTAGGCCAGGAGTCGGTTGGAGCGAGGATTCACGGGGCCGGGAGAGGGGAGCGACGGCCCCGCATCATGCACCAAGCCTCTGGCGGAGTCTTCGAGTGTCCGGACGGCCGGATGCGCGTTTCATCCGATAGAAAATGTATTTCACAATTCGAAATTGATCGATGTTGCGGCGCGACATATTTTCTCAATACGGGAAATATAATTTCACATTGAGATATAATATTTGTAAGTTGTTGATTTTAAATAAAATAAAAAAATGTCTTGTATAAGACACAAGAGATGGATTGAGTCTTATAGAAGAGTTAAAGTGAAGCCATCGACAGCGGTGGTTCTTGCCTCAAGCCGGTGTCGCCCCGTTTCACCACTCTCAACTTCTGGAGGTTCTCATGCCGCAAACCATCACCGAACAACTGAGCCGGGAACAGCAGGTCGCCGCCCTGGAAAAAGAATGGGCCACCGATCCGCGCTGGAAGGGCGTCAAGCGCGGCTACAGCGCTGCCGACGTGGTGCGCCTGCGCGGCTCGCTGCCGATCGAGCACACGCTGGCCCGTCGCGGCGCTGAAAAGCTCTGGGACAAGATCAACGGTGGCGCCAAGAAGGGCTACGTGAATGCCTTCGGCGCCATCAGCGCCGGCCAGGCGATGCAGCAGGCCAAGGCCGGCCTCGAAGCCGTGTACTTGTCGGGCTGGCAGGTCGCGGCCGACGGCAACACCTCGGAAACCATGTACCCCGACCAGTCGCTCTATGCGTACGACTCGGTGCCGACCATGGTCCGCCGCATCAACAACACCTTCAAGCGTGCAGACGAGATCCAGTGGGGCCGTGGCATCAACCCGGGCGACAAGGAATTCATCGACTACTTCCTGCCCATCGTGGCCGATGCCGAAGCCGGTTTCGGCGGGGTGCTGAACGCCTTTGAGCTGATGAAGAACATGATCGCCTCCGGTGCTGCGGGCGTGCACTTCGAAGACCAGCTGGCGGCCGTCAAGAAGTGCGGCCACATGGGCGGCAAGGTGCTGGTGCCGACGCAGGAGGCCTGCGAGAAGCTGATCTCGGCGCGTTTCGCGGCCGACGTGATGGGCGTGTCGACCATCGTGCTGGCGCGCACCGACGCGGAAGCCGCCAACCTGATCACCTCGGACCACGACGCCAACGACAGGCCTTTCCTGACCGGTGAGCGCACCCAGGAAGGCTTCTACCGCGTCAAGAACGGCCTCGAGCAAGCCATCAGCCGCGGCGTGGCCTACGCGCCCTACGCCGACCTGGTGTGGTGCGAGACCGGCGTGCCCGACATCGGCTTCGCCCGCGAGTTCGCGCAGGCCGTGCATGCTGCCTGCCCGGGCAAGCTGCTGTCGTACAACTGCTCGCCTTCGTTCAACTGGAAGAAGAACCTGGACGACAAGCAGATCGCGTCGTTCCAGGAAGACCTGTCGGCGCTGGGCTACAAGTACCAGTTCATCACGCTGGCCGGCATCCACATCAACTGGTTCAACACCTTCCAGTTCGCGCATGCCTATGCCCGCGGCGAAGGCATGAAGCACTACGTGGACATGGTGCAGGAGCCCGAATTCGCCGCACGCGACAAGGGCTACACCTTCGTGTCGCACCAGCAGGAAGTTGGCGCCGGTTATTTCGATGACGTGACCACCGTGATCCAGGGCGGCTCGTCCAGCGTCAAGGCGCTGACCGGCTCGACCGAGGAAGAGCAGTTCCACTGAGCAGCATCTGCGCTGTCACAGGTTCGGGGCCCGCAGGCTTTGCCTGCGGGCCTTTTTTGTGGTGCGCCCGGCAGGGCGCACCCACTCGGAGGTGAAAGTCCTCTACTCGCCCGGCAAGGGGAAGAGTTAGCCGAAGGCAAGGGTTTCGCGGGCGACTGCGAGTCTGAAGGA
>NZ_SCMM01000102.1:0-6749 GCF_005503345.1 Ramlibacter sp. 2FC | reverse complement strand
GTGCTGGGCTCGACCTCGACCTACCGGCGCGAGCTGCTGCAGCGCCTGCGCGTGCCGTTCGAGGTCGCCTCGCCGGACGTGGACGAGACCCCCAGCCCCGGCGAGGCGCCGCGCGAGCTGGCGCTGCGCCTGGCGCTGGCCAAGGCGCGCGCGGTCGCGGCCCGGCATCCGCAGGCGGTGGTGATAGGCTCCGACCAGGTGGCGGACCTGGACGGGCAGCCGCTGGGCAAGCCAGGCACGCACGGGCGCGCCGTGGCCCAGCTGCGCGCCATGAGCGGACGCACCGTGGTGTTCCAGACCGCGGTGGCCGTGGTCTGCCTGGACAGCGGCTTCGAGCAGGTCGACCTGGCGCCGGTGCGCGTGCGCTTCCACGCGCTCAGCGACGCCGAGATCGAGGCCTACCTGCACGCCGAGCAGCCTTACGACTGCGCCGGCGCCGCCAAGAGCGAGGGCCTGGGCATCGCCCTGCTCGACGCGATAGACAACGACGATCCCACGGCCCTGGTCGGCCTGCCGCTGATCCGCACCTGCCGCATGATCCGCGCCGCCGGCGTGAAGCTGTTGTGAGCGCCGGGCCCGCACCGGCGCGCGGCCGGCTCTACCTGGTGCCCGCCCCGCTGGACTTCGGCTGCGCCAGCCAGGCCCCGCTGACCGAGGTGCTGCCGCAGGGCACGCTGCAGGTCGCCGCGCGCCTGACGCACTGGATCTGCGAGAACGCCAAGTCGACCCGGGCCTACCTCAAGCGCGTCGAGGCCCTGCTGCCGCTGGCCGCGCCGCTGCAGGCCCAGACCCTGACCGAACTGCCGCGCGAGGTGCACAAGAAGGGCGACCACGCCGGCGGCTTCGACGCCCGGCCGCTGCTGGCGGCCGCGCTGCAAGGCCAGGACATAGGCCTGGTCAGCGAGGCCGGCATGCCGGCCGTGGCCGACCCCGGCAGCTCGGTGGTGCGCGCCGCGCACGAGCTGGGCCTGGAGGTGGTGCCGCTGAGCGGGCCGGTGTCGCTGCTGCTGGCGCTGGCGGCCAGCGGACTGAACGGCCAGAGCTTCGCCTTCGTCGGCTACCTGCCGCAGGACGCCGGCGAGCGCGCCAAGCGCATCCGCGAGCTCGAGGCGCTGGCGCTGAAGACCGGCCAGACCCAGCTGTTCATAGAAACCCCTTACCGCAACGCGGCGCTGCTGCAGGCTCTGGTCCAGACCCTGCAGCCCGCCACCCGGCTGGCCGTCAGCAGCGGCCTGACCCTGGCGGACACGCGCACGCGCAGCCAGGCGGTGCGGCAATGGCGGCAGCAGGCCGAGACCGCGCCCGCCCTGCCAGCAGTGTTCGCGATCGGCCGCTGAGCCGGCCTCGATCGGCCGCTGGGGCTCAGCGGATCGCGGGCAGCGACTTCAGGGCACGCACGGCGCCCTCGCCGAAGGCCACGCCGAAGCGCTTGGCCAGGCGCTCGGCCACGTTCTCGCGGCGCGTGTAGTCGATGATGTCCTCGGCCTTGACGATCTCGCGCGCCACGTAGTCCAGGTTGCCCAGGCCGTCGGCCAGGCCCATCTCGACGGCCTGCTGGCCGCTCCAGAACAGGCCGCTGAACATCTCGGGCGTCTCCTTCAGGCGCTTGCCGCGGCCGTTCTTGACCACGTCGATGAACTGCCGGTGGATCTGGTTCAGCAGGGTCTGGGCATGGTTGCGCTGGGCCTCGGTCTGCGGACTGAACGGGTCCAGGAAGCCCTTGTTCTCGCCGGCCGTCATGAGTCGGCGCTCCACGCCCAGCTTGTCCATCAGTCCGGTGAAGCCGAAGCCGTCCATCAGCACGCCTATGCTGCCGACGATGCTGGCCTTGTCGACGTAAATGCGGTCGGCCGCCGCCGCGATGTAGTAGGCGGCCGAGGCGCAGGACTCCTCGACCACCACGTAGACCGGCTTCCTGTGCAGGGCCTTCAGGCGCATGATCTCGTCGTTGATGATGCCGGCCTGCACCGGGCTGCCGCCGGGCGAGTTGACCAGCAGCACCAGGGCCTTGGAGCCCGAGTCCTCGAGGGCGCTCTGCATGGCGGCGATCACGAACTCGGCGCTGGCGTCGGCGTCGGACGCGATCTCGCCCTTGATCTCCACCACGGCCGTGTGCGGCGCGCTGGGGCTGGTGCTGGGCGAACGCTCGCTCAGCACCAGCCAGACCAGGGCGCCGAACACCAGCAGCCAGAGCAGGCGCATCGCGATCTTCCAACGCCGCGCGGCGCGCTGCTCGGTCAGCACAGCAAAGGCCAGCTTCTCCAGCGTGGCGCGCTCCCAGCCCGGCTCGGAGGCCGGGCCGCCCTGGGCCGGCCGGGGCGCGGCGGTCGCTGGGCCCGGCTCGGCAGGGGGCGCTTGATTCTTGTCCTGGCCCGCGTTGTCGGGGCCGTTCGCTTCGCTCATTTCAAAACTCGACAGGTTGTAGGTTGTGGTCAGTATGCCAGTGCACGACGCCGTCGCGTTCGGACAACTCGATGCGGATCAGGCCGCCGCGGCAGGGACCGCCCGCGCAGGCCCCGGTATCGGGCTGGTAGACCGCGCCATGGGTGGCGCACAGCAGCCACTGGCCGCTGTCGTCGAAGAAGCGGCCCGGCTGGTAGTCCATTTCCATGGCCACATGGCGGCAGCGGTTGAGGTAGGCATGAACCCGGCCTTGGAAGCGGATCGCGAAGGCGCGGCAGGTCTGGCCGCCACAGACCACGTCGAAAGGCACGGCCAAGCCACCCTCGACCAGGTCGGCCGAGTTGCACAGGGGGATGGGCCGTGCGTCCATCAGGCCTTCACCTGCCAGCAGGCCACCCCAAAGCCCGACCGGCTCCTAGGCATGTTCCAGCAGCCAGTCGTGCAGCTCGCGCACCGAATGGGCGACATGGCGCGGCCCCAGGGCATGGAAATCGTCCGGCTCGTGCGCGCCGTAGCTCACGCCCACGCTGGCGCAGCCGGCGTTCAGCGCCATCTGCAGGTCGTGCGTGGTGTCGCCGACCATCAGGGTGCGCCCGGGATCGACCCCGAACTCGCGCATCAGCTCCTGCAGCATCAGCGGGCTGGGCTTGCCGGCGGTCTCGTCGGCGGTGCGCGTGCCGTCGAAGGCGCCCTGCAGCTCCACCGACTGCAGCACCTCGTTCAGGCCGCGCCGGCTCTTGCCGGTGGCCACGGCCAGCCAGTGGTGGCGCGCCCGCAGGTCGGCCAGCAGCGGCAGCACGCCCTGGAACAGGCTGATATCGTTCTGGTGCTGCAGGTAGTGGTGGCGGTAGCGCGCACTGAGCTCGGGGTATTTCTCCGCCGGCACGTCGGGCGCCGCATGGGCCAGGGCCTGCATCAGCGCCATGCCGATCACGTAGGCGGCGGCCTCGTCGCTGGGACGCTGGCCGCCGACGTCGACCACGGCGCGCTGTATGCAGCGCACGATGATGGCCGTGGAATCGAACAGCGTGCCGTCCCAATCGAAGGCGATCAGGTCAAACTGGCGCGGACGCAGGGACATGGCTGACAAACTCTTGCAGTTCTGGGGGCAAGGGCGCGAGCAGCTCGACGCGCTCGCCGCTGGCCGGGTGGTCGAACTGTAACCGCCAGGCATGCAGGAACATGCGTTTGAGCCCCTGCTTTTGCAAGGCCTTGTTACGCTCGAAGTCGCCGTACTTGTCGTCTCCGGCGATCGGATGGCCCTGCGAGGCCAGGTGCACGCGGATCTGGTGCGTGCGCCCGGTCTTGATCGTGACCTCCAGCAGCGAGAAGCCGGCCAGCCGCTGGCGCACCTTGACCAGGCTCACGGAACGCATGCCGTCCGGGTGGTCCTTGTCGACCACCTTGACACGGCGCTCGCCCTCCCCGTCCTTGCCCGCCAGCAGGTATTTGTGCAGCGGCAGGTCGATCACCTTCTTGTTGGCCGGCCAGTCGCCCAGCACCAGGGCCAGGTAGGTCTTGCCGGTCTCGCGTTCGCGGAACTGGTCCTGCAGGTGCTTGAGCGCGCTGCGCTTCTTGGCCACCAACAGGATGCCGCTGGTCTCGCGGTCCAGCCGGTGCACCAGCTCCAGGAATTTCGCGCCCGGCCTGGCCCGGCGCAGCTGCTCGATCACGCCGAAGCTCACGCCAGAGCCGCCATGCACCGCCACGCCGGCCGGCTTGTCTATGGCCAGCAGGGCCTCGTCCTCCAGCAGCAAGGGAAACTCACGCGGCGGCACCGGCTGGCTGGCCTTGGCCTCGGCCTTTTCCGAGGTCCGCACCGGCGGCACACGCACCCGGTCGCCGGCCGCCACCCGCGTGTCGGCCGCCGCGCGGCCCTTGTTCACGCGCACCTCGCCGGAGCGGATGATGCGGTAGACATGGGTCTTGGGAACGCCCTTGAGGTGGCGGATCAGGTAGTTGTCCAGCCGCTGGCCGGTGGATTCCTCGTCCACCGTCAGCCATTTCACCTCCGGGCTCGCGGAAGCCTGGTTGCCCCCTATAATCTGTTTCACTGGCGACAGGCTGTAAGTGGTTGATTGCAATGGAAATGGCTCCCGGAGCAGGGAGTTTAGTCCACCCTTCAGCCCGGCCGCGCCGGAAGGTCGATGCCATCCTGGGCATTGCCGGCAGACTGAAGGCCAGCGCCGACAGTGGCACGCAATATCCCCGGTTCGGGCCGACGCCATGAAACCCTGATACGGAATACCCAAGTCCTCCAGCGCTGCGCTGGTGGACGGATCAAAGCGAGATGGTCATGTGGATCTTGTCGATGCTTGCCTGCGGGCGGTGGCTGCTGGCCCCGCTGGTGGGCATGCGCTCGACCTCCGCAGCCGTCCCATGGGCACAACCGGCTGCCATCGCGGCGGCTCGTCGGCGCCCTCCAACCCTCGCCCCCATCCACGCGCCCGCGCCACGGCTGCTGAGCTAGTCCTCAGGCAGCCGCAGGCCCATCGGCAATTCCCTTCGTTTCACAGCGTCAGCTCAGGCAGCGTTCGCCCCGCAAAGGCCTGTCACCCATTGCAGGCCCTGGGGCGTGTGACAGTCATTGGAACGAAAAGGAACGCATCATGAAACGGATGCTGATCAACGCCACGCAGGCGGAGGAACGCCGGCTGGCGATCGTCGACGGGCAGAAGCTGCTCGACTACGAGATCGAGATCGAGGGGCGCGAGCAGCGCAAGGGCAACATCTACAAGGCCGTCGTCACGCGCGTCGAGCCCAGCCTGGAGGCCTGCTTCGTCGACTACGGCGAGGACCGCCACGGCTTCCTGCCGTTCAAGGAGATCTCGCGCCAGTACTTCGCGCCCGGCGTGTCGGTCAGCCAGGCCCGCATCAACGACGTGATCAAGGAAGGCCAGGAACTGCTGGTCCAGGTCGAGAAGGAAGAGCGCGGCAACAAGGGGGCGGCGCTGACCACCTTCGTTTCGCTGGCCGGCCGCTACGTGGTGCTGATGCCCAACAACCCGCGCGGCGGTGGCGTGAGCCGCCGCATCGAGGGCGAGGACCGCGCCGAGCTCAAGGAGGCGATGGACCAGCTCGAGTACCCGAACGGCATGTCCATCATCGCGCGCACCGCCGGCATAGGCCGCAGCGCGCCCGAGCTGCAGTGGGACCTGAACTACCTGCTCAAGCTCTGGAACGCGATCGACGGCGCGACCAAGGGCGGCAAGGGCGCCTTCCTGATCTACCAGGAATCGAGCCTGGTGATCCGCGCCATCCGCGACTACTTCAACGGTGACATCGGCGACATCCTGATCGACACCGACGACATCTACGAGCAGGCGCACCAGTTCATGAGCCACGTCATGCCCGAGCATGCCGCGCGCGTCAAGCGCTACCGTGACGATGCGCCGCTGTTCTCGCGCTTCCAGATCGAGCACCAGATCGAGTCGGCCTACGCGCGCACCGTGCAGCTGCCCTCGGGTGGCGCCATCGTGATCGACCACACCGAGGCCCTGGTCTCGGTGGACGTGAACTCGGCGCGCGCCATCAAGGGCGGCGACATCGAGGAGACCGCGACACGCACCAACCTGGAGGCCGCCGACGAGGTGGCGCGCCAGATGCGGCTGCGCGACCTGGGCGGCCTGATCGTGATCGACTTCATCGACATGGAGGAGAGCAAGAACCGGCGCGAGGTCGAGAACCGACTGCGCGACGCGCTACGCCAGGACCGCGCGCGCGTGCAGTTCGGCTCGATCAGCAAGTTCGGCCTCATGGAGATGAGCCGCCAGCGCCTCAAGCCCGCGCTGTCCGAAGGCGCCTCCATCCCCTGCCCGCGCTGCGGCGGCTCCGGCCATATCCGCGACACCGAGAGCTCGGCGCTGCAGATCCTGCGCATCATCCAGGAAGAGTCCATGAAGGACAACACCGCTGCAGTGCACGTGCAGGTGCCGGTGGAAGTGGCCTCCTTCCTGCTCAACGAGAAGCGCCCCGAGATCGCCAAGATCGAGCTCAAGCAGCGCGTCACGGTGCTGATGGTGCCGAACAAGACGCTGGAGACGCCGAACTACCGTCTCGAGCGCCTCAAGCACGACGACCCGCGCCTGGACCACATCGAGGCCAGCTACAAGATGGCCGAGGAGGTCGAGGACCCGACCACGGTGACGCGCCGCTCGCAGGAGCCCACCAACAAGCAGACCCCGGTGATCAAGGGCGTGCTGCCCGACGCGCCGGCCCCGGTGGTCGCGCCCAAGCCTGAGCCCGTGAAGCCCCAGGCCGGCGCCCCGGCCCGCCCCGCGGCGCCCGCGCCGGCGCCTGCACCGGCCCCGGTCGGCTTCTTCGGCTGGCTCAAGAGCCTGCTGGGC
>NZ_SCMM01000101.1:0-7315 GCF_005503345.1 Ramlibacter sp. 2FC | reverse complement strand
GTGGGCGGGCGCCCTGGACAAGGAGGGGGGCTTCAGCCCACCCCCTCGACCGCGACCATGCGCATCACGGCCGCGCCCTCGCGCGCCGCGCGCGCCCTGCCGTATTCGGGCGAGGCATGGAAGGCCTTGGCGGCTTCGAACGAGGGGAATTTCAGCAGCACCAGGCGCTCGGGCGCCCAGTCGCCTTCCAGCCGCTCGACCTGGCCTCCGCGCACGCAGACCTCGGCGCCATGCGCCTGCATGGCGTCGGTGGACCATTTCTTGTATTCCTCGTACTGCACCGGGTCGGTGACCTGCACATGGGCAATGATGTAGCCGCTCATGCGAAATTGCTCTCCAGGAACGGAGTTTTTTTGGTTACGGAATCGAGCGCGACCAGGGTCTCGAGCAAGGCCTTCATGTGCTTGAGCGGCACGGCGTTGGGGCCGTCGGACAAGGCCTTGGCCGGGTCCGGGTGGGTCTCCATGAACAGGCCGGCCACGCCCACGGCCACGGCCGCGCGCGAGAGCACCGGCACCATCTCGCGCTGGCCGCCCGAGCTCGCGCCCAGGCCGCCGGGCAGCTGCACCGAGTGCGTGGCGTCGAACACCACAGGGGCGCCGGTCTCGCGCATGATGGCCAGGCTGCGCATGTCGGACACCAGGTTGTTGTAGCCGAAGCTCGCGCCGCGCTCGCAGGCCATGAAGCTGTCTTCATCGAGGCCCTTCTCGCGCGCGGCGGCGCGCGCCTTGTCGATCACGTTCTTCATGTCGTGCGGCGCGAGGAACTGGCCCTTCTTGATGTTGACCGGCTTGCCCGACTGCGCCACGGCGCGGATGAAGTCGGTCTGGCGGCACAGGAAGGCCGGGGTCTGCAGCACGTCGACCACGGCCGCGACCTCGGGGATCTCGGCCTCGCTGTGCACGTCGGTCAGCACCGGCACGCCCAGCTCCTGCCGGACCTTGGCCAGGATCTCCAGGCCGCGGGCCATGCCCGGGCCGCGAAAGCTGGTGCCCGAGGAGCGGTTGGCCTTGTCGTAGCTGCTCTTGAAGATGAAGGGGATGCCCAGGGCGGCAGTGATCTCCTTGAGCTGCCCGGCCACGTCCATCTGCAGCTGCTCGGACTCGACCACGCAGGGGCCGGCGATCAGGAAGAAGGGTTTGTCGAGGCCGACGTCGAAATTGCACAGCTTCATGGGGTGCTCCTCAGGCCACGGCCTTCAGGTTCTTGCCGGCCGCCTGGTGATCGAGCGCGGCCTTGACGAAGGCATTGAACAGCGGGTGGCCGTCCCAGGGCGTGGACTTGAACTCGGGGTGGAACTGCACGCCCACGAACCAGGGGTGCGCGTCCTGCGGCAGCTCGACGATCTCGGTCAGCTGCTCGCGCTGGGTCAGCGCCGAGATCACCAGGCCGGCCTGGCGCAGCCGGTCCAGGTAGTTCACGTTGGCTTCGTAGCGGTGGCGGTGCCGCTCGGTCACCACGTCACCGTAGATCCTGTGGGCCAGCGTGCCGGGGGCCACGTCCGAGCTCTGCGCGCCCAGGCGCATGGTGCCGCCGAGGTCGGAGTTGGCGTCGCGCACCTGGATGCTGCCGTCGGCGTCCTTCCACTCGTTGATCAGCGCGATCACGGGGTTGGGGCTGTCGGGCTCGAACTCGGTGCTGTTGGCGTCCGCCAGGCCCGCCACGTGGCGCGCGAACTCGATGGTCGCGACCTGCATGCCCAGACAGATGCCGAGGTAGGGCACCTTGCTCTCGCGCGCGAAGCGCGCGGTGCAGATCTTGCCCTCGATGCCGCGCTTGCCGAAGCCGCCGGGCACCAGGATGGCGTCGTACTTGGCCAGGCGCGCCACGGTATCGGGCGTGATGGTCTCCGAGTCCACATGCTCGATCTTCACGCGCGCATGGTTCTTCATGCCGGCGTGGCGCAGCGCCTCGTTGACCGACTTGTAGCTGTCCGACAGGTCCACGTACTTGCCGACCATGGCGATGGTGACCTCGGCCTTGGGGTGCTCGAGCTCGCGCACCAGGTCGTCCCAGCGCTTGAGGTTGGCCGGCGGCGTGTTCAGGCGCAGCTTGTCGCAGATCAGGCCATCCAGGCCCTGCTCGTGCAGCATGCGCGGCACCTTGTAGATGGTGTCCACGTCCCACATCGAGATCACGCCCCACTCTGGCACGTTGGAGAACAGGCTGATCTTGGCGCGCTCGTCGTCGGGGATGGGGCGGTCGGCGCGGCACAGCAGGGCGTCGGCCTGGATGCCGATCTCGCGCAGCTTCTGCGCCGTGTGCTGGGTCGGCTTGGTCTTGAGCTCGCCGGCCGCCGCGATCCAGGGCACGTAGGACAGGTGCACGAAGGCCGAGTTGTTGGGGCCCAGCTTGAGGCTGAGCTGGCGCACGGCCTCCAGGAAGGGCAGGGACTCGATGTCGCCCACCGTGCCGCCGATCTCCACGATCGCCACGTCGACTTCATGAGGCGAGTCCATGCCGGCGCCGCGCTTGATGAAGTCCTGGATCTCGTTGGTGATGTGCGGGATCACCTGCACGGTCTTGCCCAGGTAGTCGCCGCGGCGCTCCTTCTCGAGCACGCTCTTGTAGATCTGGCCGGTGGTGAAGTTGTTGGCCCGGCGCATGCGCGTGGTGATGAAGCGCTCGTAGTGGCCCAGGTCCAGGTCGGTCTCGGCGCCGTCGTCGGTCACGAACACCTCGCCGTGCTGGAACGGCGACATGGTGCCCGGGTCCACGTTGATGTACGGGTCGAGCTTGATCAGGGTGACTTTGAGGCCCCGCGATTCCAGGATCGCAGCGAGGGAGGCTGAGGCGATTCCCTTGCCCAGGGAGGACACCACACCGCCGGTGACGAAGACAAATTTGGTCATGTCAGGGTCGGGAGATCGGTCCCGAGGGAGGTGGTAAAGCGAGATTATAGATGTGACACCGCGCTTGCCATTTCGCGTGCCGGGCCGGCTTGGCGCGGTGTCTGGCCGGTCTGCTACATTGCGCCATCCCAGCTTCTCTCGTTCCGGGCCGGGCCCGGACGCCGCGCCATCCATGGACCTGACCGGAAAACACATCGTCCTGGGCCTCACCGGGGGCATCGCCTGCTACAAGTCCGCCGAGCTCTGCCGCGCCCTCGTCAAGGAGGGCGCGACGGTGCAGGTCGTGATGACCGAGGCGGCGGAGCGCTTCATCACGCCCGTCACCATGCAGGCCCTGTCGGGGCGGCCGGTCTACGGCTCGCAGTGGGATGCGCGCGAGCCCAACAACATGCCGCACATCAACCTGAGCCGCGCGGCCGACGCCATCGTGCTGGCGCCCTGCAGCGCCGACTTCATCGCGCGCCTGGTGCAGGGCAGGGCCGACGAGCTGCTGAGCCTGATGTGCCTGGCGCGGCCGATCGAGCGCGTGCCGCTGCTGGTGGCGCCGGCCATGAACCGCGAGATGTGGGCCCATCCGGCCACCCAGCGCAACCTGGCCCAGTTGCAGGCCGACGGCGCCATCCTGCTCGGCGTGGGCAGCGGGCTGCAGGCCTGCGGCGAGACCGGCGACGGCCGCATGCTCGAGCCCGAGGAGCTGCTGGAGGACCTCGTCGCCTTCTTCCAGCCCAAGCCCCTGGCCGGCCGGCGCGTGCTGGTGACGGCCGGGCCGACCTACGAGGCGATCGACCCGGTGCGCGGCATCACCAACCTCTCGAGTGGCAAGATGGGCTTTGCGGTGGCGCGTGCCGCGCGCGAGGCCGGCGCCGAGGTCACCCTGGTGGCGGGGCCGGTGGACCTGGCCACGCCGCGCGGCGTCAGCCGCGTCGACGTGCGTTCGGCGCAGGACATGCTGGCTGCCGTGAACGCGCGCGTCGAGCAGGCCAGCCTGTTCATCGCCACCGCCGCCGTCGCCGACTGGCGGCCGGCCAACGCGGCCGACCAGAAGATCAAGAAAGACGGCTCGGGCCGCACGCCCGAGCTGGCGTTCGCCGAGAACCCCGACATCCTGGCTGCGGTCGCGCAATCGCCGCGCGCCCAGTCCGGCGCGCTGTTCTGCGTGGGCTTCGCGGCCGAGAGCCACGACCTGCTGGCCCATGCCCAGGCCAAGCGCGCGCGCAAGGGCGTGCCGCTGCTGGTCGGCAACATCGGCCCGGCCACTTTCGGCCAGGACGACAACGCGCTGCTGCTGGTCGACGCCCAGGGCGCGACCGAGCTGCCGCGCGCGAGCAAGCGCGAGCTGGCTCGCCAGCTGATTTCCGACATTGCCCGCCGCCTGGCGGCCTGAACAGATGAACATCGACGTCAAGATCATCGATCCGCGCATGGCGGATCAATTGCCCGCCTATGCCACGCCCGGCAGCGCCGGCCTGGACCTGCGCGCCTGCCTCGAGGCGCCGCTCACGCTGGGCCCCAACGCCTGGCAGCTCGTGCCCACCGGCATTGCGATTCACCTGGACGACCCCGGCTACGCCGCGCTGATCCTGCCGCGCTCGGGCCTGGGCCACAAGCACGGCATCGTGCTGGGCAACCTGGTGGGCCTGATCGACAGCGACTACCAGGGCCAGCTCATGGTCAGCGCCTGGAACCGCAGCGATGTGGCCTTCACCATCGAGCCCATGGAGCGCATCGCGCAGCTGGTCGTGGTGCCGGTGGTGCAGGCGCGCTTCAACCTGGTGCAGGAGTTCGCGACCGCGAGCGCGCGCGGCGAGGGCGGCTACGGCTCGACCGGAAAAGCCTGAGCCGGCCCAGCTTGAACGGGTAGCCGTCCGCCCGGTAAAGTTGGTGAGCGTCTGTGACGGTGGTCGGCCCGATCCGGGCTGGGGCGTTAAAGTTAGACAGAGGCTTCATGCCATGGTCCGTGTCGCGGGCCGGCCTGTTCAACGCTCATTTGCAAGGAGATGCCCATGCGTTCTACCTGCGTACTGAAATTCCTGACCACCACGGTCGTGGTCGCTACCCTCGCTGCCTGTGCCGATTCGCCTCGCACGAGCAGTTATCCCGCCACCTATCCGGCCGCAACGGGCTACCCGACGGCGCCGGCCTATGTCCAATACGGCCGGGTGACCAACGTGGAGTTCATGCGAACCCAGCAGTCGGGCAGCACCAGCGGCGCCGGTGCGGTGATCGGCGGCGTGGTCGGCGGCGTGCTGGGCCATCAGATCGGCAAGGGCACGGGCCGCGACGTCGCCACCGTGGCCGGCGCGGTCGGCGGTGCCCTGGTCGGCAACACCATCGAGAAGAACCGCGCCCCGGGCTCGGTCAACGAGTTCTATCGCGTGTCGGTGCAGCTGGACAACGGCACCATGCGGGCCTTCGACTACGCCACTGCGCCCAACGTTCGCATCGGCGACCGCGTACGGGTCGAGAACGAGCAGCTCTATCGCTGACGGCGCGCCGCCCCGGCCCCGCGGGCCGGGGTGAGCATCCTCAGTGCAACTGCTCGCCGCCCGGCGCCATGGGCTGAACCTTGAAGAAGCCCGTGCCGGCGCTGCCGCGGCCGAGCTCCCCCTCGGTCGCCTCGCGCACTGCCACCACCTTGAGGCTCAGGCGCAGGGCGATGCCGGCCAGCGGATGGTTGGCGTCGAGCACCAGGTGCTCGGGGTAGATGTCGGTCACGGTATAGAGCAGGTCCCTGGGCGCGCCGGGGTTCGTGCCGGCCGGCAGGGCCGTGCCCTCGATGCTCATGCCTTCCTCCAGCCCGTCCGGAAAAAGGGCGCGCTGCTCGAGGAAGACCAGCTGGTCGTCGAAGTCGCCGAAGGCCTCCTCGGGCTCCAGGTGCAGGTCCAGCTTGGCGCCGGGCTCGTGGCCTCGCAGCGCCTCCTCGATCTTGGGCAGCAGGTCGTCGCCGCCGACCAGAAATTCCACCGGATCGTCGAGCACGTCCAGCGTTTCTCCCAGGGTGTCTTTGAGCGTCCAGGTCAGAGCGACCACGCATTGAGGGGTGATTTCCATAGCAGAATTGTCGCAGTTTGAGCTTTTCCCTCACTGAATCCATGGATGTGACCCAACCCCTGCCGCTGCTGGGCGGCCTCAGCGCCCAGCAGTTCATGAAGCGCCACTGGCAGAAGAAGCCCCTGCTGGTCCGCCAGGCCCTGCCCGGTTTCGTGCCGCCGCTGGATCGCGGCCAGCTGTTCGAGCTGGCGGCCGACGAAGGCGTGGAGTCGCGCCTGCTGCGCCAGGGCGCCAAAGGCTGGCAGCTGCGGCGCGGGCCCTTCGCGCGGCGCGCCCTGCCGCCCCTGAAGGCAGCCGGCTGGACCCTGCTGGTGCAGGGCGTGGACCTGCATGACGACGCGGCACACCGGCTGCTGCAGCAGTTCCGTTTCGTGCCCGACGCCAGGCTAGACGACCTGATGGTCAGCTACGCCAGCGATGGCGGCGGCGTGGGCCCGCATTTCGACAGCTACGACGTGTTCCTGCTGCAGGCCCATGGCCAGCGCCGCTGGCGCATCGGCCGGCAGAAGGACCTGAGCCTGCAGCAGGGCCTGCCGCTCAAGATCCTGGCCCAGTTCGAGCCCGAGCAGGAATACCTGCTCGAGCCCGGCGACATGCTTTACCTGCCGCCGCGCTACGCGCACGACGGCGTGGCGGTGGGCGAGTGCATGACCTATTCGATCGGCTTTCGCTCGCCGGGCCGTGGCGAGCTCGCGCGCGAGCTGCTGCAGCGCCTGGCCGAGGATGCCGACGAGGTGGCCGGCGCGACGCTCTACCGCGACCCGGCGCAGCCCGCCGTGAGTTCGCCCGGCGGCATTCCGCCGGCCATGGCCGATTTCGCGCGTGCGGCGCTGCAAAGCGTGCTGGAGGACCCGGACGAGCTGCACTGCCTGCTCGGCGAGTACCTGACCGAGCCCAAGCCCCAGGTCTGGTTCGAGGCCGGGTCCGGGCAGGCCTTGCGCGGCGCGGTCACGCTGGACCGGCGCACGCGCATGATGCACGACGAGCGCCGCATCTTCATCAACGGCGAGAGCTACCTCGCCTCGGGGCGCGACGCGCTGCTGATGCGCCGCCTGGCGGACCTGCGCTGCCTGGAGGCCGCCGAGGTGAGCCAGGCCAGCCAGGGCGCACGGGCGCTGATGGCGGGCTGGTTGGCCTCGGGCTGGCTGCACACCGCGTGAGCGGCGGCAGGGATGTAGCGCGCGGTTACTCATGGCTCGCCTCAGGGTTTGTAAGAATTGATTTTCTTGTGGCTATAATCCGCGGCGGAGCAGAAAGAGCTCGAGTCCTTTCTCTCGGTCGATGCAACCCGATGGTTGTGGCGACAGTTTCCGGAAATTGTTTTTTCTCACCCTAAGGAAAATTGAAATGAAAAAATCGCTCGTTCTTGCGACCCTGATTGCGGCTGCTGCTCTGGCCGCCTGCGGCAAGAA
>NZ_SCMM01000100.1:0-7322 GCF_005503345.1 Ramlibacter sp. 2FC | reverse complement strand
GGTTCATGCGGGGTCCAGAGTTTACGGGGAGAGGGCCCCGGCCGGCATTGTAGAATCCCCGGGTTCTGCGCCAACTCAAACCAAATCCCCCGTCATGAAGTCGTTTGTCTCTTTCCTGATGACCGCCCTGGTGGCCGCCTCCGCCTTCGCTGCCTCGGACGCCGCCCCCAAGGCCGCCAAGCCCGACCTCGCCAAGGGGGAGGCCAGCTTCACGGCCGTGTGCGCGGCCTGCCACGGCGCCGACGGCAACTCCGGCACGCCGGTCAACCCCAAGCTGGCCCAGCAGCATCCGGAATACCTGGTCAAGCAGCTGCAGGAATTCAAGTCGGGCAAGCGCGCCAACCCGGTGATGAGCGGCTTCGCGGCCCAGCTCAGCGAAGACGACATGAAGAACATCTCCTGGTGGGTGGCTTCCAAGAAGGCCAAGCCGGGCTTCGCCAAGGACAAGGACAGCGTGGCCCTGGGCGAGCGCATCTACCGCGGCGGCATCGCGGATCGCCAGATCGCCGCCTGCGCCAGCTGCCACAGCCCGAACGGCGCCGGCCTGCCGGTGCAGTACCCGCGCCTGTCGGGCCAGCATGCCGACTACACCACGGCCCAGCTGATCGCGTTCCGCGAAGGCGCGCGCAAGAACAGCGCCCAGATGAGCGCCGTGGCCGCCAAGATGAACGACCGCGAGATCAAGGCGGTATCCGACTACATCGCCGGTCTGCGCTGAGCCGGGACCGGAACAACCTGGCGGGCTGGCGGGACATCCCGGGCGGCCCGGCGCTTAGGCCTGAAAATACGGGGCGGTGCCGCCTGGGCATGGAACCCCGTCCGGAATTCACACTCCATAGCAAGGCGGGTCTTGTCAGAAGACCCGCCTTTTTTCTTGCCGCCACCGACATTCACGCATGACCGTCTCCTCCCAGGGCCTTGAAGCCAGATCCGGATCGCGCGCCCTGCGCGCAGGCCTGGAACTGCTGTCGTCGATGCGCTTCGCGATCGCGCTGCTCACGGTCATCTGCATCGCCGCCGTGATCGGCACCGTGCTCAAGCAGCACGAGCCCTTCGTCAATTACGTGAACCAGTTCGGGCCTTTCTGGGCCCAGCTGTTCGGCGCGCTGAACCTCTACGCGGTCTACAGCGCCTGGTGGTTCCTGCTGATCCTGGCCTTCCTGGTCGTCAGCACCTCGCTGTGCATCGCGCGCAACACGCCCAAGATCCTGGTCGACCTCAAGGCCTACAAGGAAAACATCCGCGAGCAGAGCCTGCTGGCCTTTCACCACAAGGCGCAGGCGGCGCTGGCCGAGGTACCCGAGGCGGCGGCGCGGCGCATCGGCGGCCAGCTCGGCGGCGCCGGCTGGAAGGTCCGGCTGCAGCCGCGCGAGACCCCGGCCGGTCCGGGCTGGATGGTCGCGGCCAAGGCCGGTGCGGCCAACAAGCTCGGCTACCTCGCGGCGCACAGCGCCATCGTGCTGGTCTGCCTGGGCGGCCTGCTCGACGGCGACCTGATCGTGCGCGCCCAGATGTGGCTGGGCGGCAAGACCCCCTACGCCGGCGGCGGGCTGATCGCCGAGGTCAAGCCCGAGCACCGCCTGTCCGAGCGCAACCCCACCTTTCGCGGCAACCTGATGGTGGCCGAGGGCACGCAGTCCAGCATCGCCATCCTCAGCCAGTCGGACGGCATCCTGCTGCAGGAGCTGCCTTTCGCGATCGAGCTCAAGAAGTTCATCGTCGAGTACTACGAGACCGGCATGCCCAAGCTGTTCGCCAGCGACGTGGTGATCCACGACAAGGCCACCGGTGAGAAGCGCGAGGCCCGCGTCGAGGTCAACCACCCGGCCAGCTTCAAGGGCATAGAGATCTACCAGTCCAGCTTCGACGACGGCGGCTCGCGCGTGAAGCTGCAGGCCCTGCCGATGCGCGCGGCGACCCGGCCGTTCGAGGTCGAGGGCGTGATCGGCGGCTCGACCGAACTGAGCAACGACAACGAGAAGCTCACGCTCGAGTACACGGCCCTGCGCGTGATCAACGTCGAGAACTTCGCCGGCCTCGGCGGCGCGGTGGACGTGCGCAAGGTCGACCTGCGCAGCGCGCTCGACGAGCGCCTGGGCGCCGGCCACAAGACCGTGACCAAGAAGGCGCTGCGCAACATCGGCCCCAGCGTCAGCTACAAGCTGCGCGACGCGGCGGGCCAGGCGCGCGAGTTCAACAACTACATGCTGCCGGTGGACATGGGCGACGGCGTGCCGGTGTTCCTGCTCGGCGTGCGCGAGACGCCGGCCGAGCCCTTCCGCTACCTGCGCGTGCCGGCCGACGACCAGGGCGAGATGCAGGGCTTCCTGCGCCTGCGCGCGGCACTCGACGACGCGGCGCTGCGCGAGCGCGCGGTGCAGCGCTACGTGGCCAAGGCGGTGGACCCGGCGCGGCCCGAACTGGCCGAGCAGCTCAAGGTCTCGGCCACGCGCGCCCTGGCCCTGTTCGCCGGCGTGGAGGCCGTCCCGGGCCGCAAGGGCGCCGGCCTGCAGGCCGTGGCCGACTTCATGGAGGCCAACGTGCCCGAGGCCGAGCGCGGCCGTGCCGGCGAGGTGCTGATCCGCATCCTGAGCGGCGTGCTGTTCGAGCTCGACGGCCTGGCGCGCGAGCGGGCGGGGCTCAAGCCCCTGGTGCCGGGCGACAAGACCCAGGGCTACATGACCCAGGCCGTGCTGGCGCTCAGCGACGCCCAGCTCTACCCGGCCCCCATGGCCCTGCAGCTCAAGGATTTCACCCAGGTGCAGGCCAGCGTGTTCCAGGTGGCGCGCGCGCCGGGCAAGACGGTGGTCTACCTGGGCTGCCTGTTGCTGATCCTGGGCGTGTTCGCCATGCTCTACGTGCGCGAGCGCCGGCTCTGGGTCTGGCTGGCGCCTGCGGAGGGCGGCGCAGGGGCCCAGGCCCGCATGGCGCTGTCGAGCAACCGCCGCACGCTGGACGGCGACCGCGAGTTCGCACGGCTCAAGGACCAATTGATTGGCGCAAAGGAGTGAGCGCATGAGCACGACAATCCCCTCCCTGGATCTGCAGCCGGGCTATTTCTCGCGGCGCAACTGGGCCGACTGGGCCTTCGCCGCCCTGGTGCTGGCCGGCGCGCTGTTCGCCTTCTCGCGCTACAGCGCCGCGATGGACGGCTATGAAAAAGCCATCCTGGTCGCGGCCGTTCCCAGCCTGGTCTGGCTGGGCTGGTTCTGGCGCCCCTTGCGCAACCTGATGCTGGTGGTGGCGGCCTTCTCCTTGCTGGCCATAGGCTCCTACCGCGGCGACCTGGCGCGCGCCGACAGCGTGTTCTGGCTCAAGTACTTCCTGTCCAGCCAGTCGGCCATCCTGTGGATGAGCATGCTGTTCTTCATGAGCACGGTGTTCTACTGGCTGGGCATGTTCGCGCGCGGCCAGGCCGACGCGCTCGAGGGCCTGGGCTCCAGGATCGCCTGGGCCGCGGTGACCATGGCGCTGATCGGCAGCATGGTGCGCTGGTACGAGAGCCACCAGATCGGCCCGGACATCGGCCATATCCCGGTCAGCAACCTCTACGAGGTGTTCGTGCTGTTCTGCTGGCTGACCGCGGCCTTCTACCTCTACTACGAGGCGCAGTACCGCACGCGCGCGCTCGGCGCCTTCGTGATGCTGGTGGTCAGCGCGGCCGTGGGCTTCCTGCTCTGGTACACGCTGGTGCGCGAGGCGCACGAGATCCAGCCCCTGGTGCCGGCGCTCAAGAGCTGGTGGATGAAGCTGCATGTGCCGGCCAACTTCATCGGCTACGGCACCTTCGCCCTGGCGGCCATGGTGGCCTTCGCCTACCTGATCAAGCAGCAGGCCAACGAAACCCGCTGGTACAAGCTGACGCCGATCTGGCTGCTGGGTGCGGCGCTGTGCTTCGTGCCCATCGCCTTTCGCCAGCGCGGCGTGGCCGAGGCGGGCGGCAGCTACTGGGTGGGCTATGCGGTGCTCTCGGCGCTGATCGCCGCGGGCATCCTGCTGGGGCGCCGGCGCATCGCCGCCCGCCTGCCTGCCCTCGAAATCCTCGACGATGTGATGTACAAGTCCATCGCCGTGGGCTTCGCCTTCTTCACCATTGCCACCGTGCTGGGCGCGCTCTGGGCCGCCGAGGCCTGGGGCGGCTACTGGAGCTGGGACCCGAAGGAAACCTGGGCCCTGATCGTCTGGCTCAATTACGCGGCCTGGCTGCACATGCGCCTCATGAAGGGCCTGCGCGGCGGCCTGGCGGCCTGGTGGGCGCTGGCCGGCCTGGCCGTGACCACCTTCGCCTTCATCGGCGTCAACATGTTCCTGAGCGGCCTGCACAGCTACGGCACGCTCTGATCTTCGGCAGGAACTTTGCCAGAATCGCGGCAGTCCCAATACCAGCAACCACCAGGACTGCACCATGATCATCCGGTCTGACCGCGACGGCTTCGTCCATCCCCAATCCAGCGAGATCACGCCGCATGGCGTCTACCAGGGCCGGCGCGAGCTGATGCGGCTCATGGCCGGCGGCCTGGCCGGCGCGGCGCTGGCGTCCTGGGCCGCGCGCGACGCGCTGGCGCAGGGCGTCGCGCGGCCGGGCAAGCTGGCGCCGCTGGCCGGGGCCAAGTCGGCCGTGGCCGGCGCGGTGACCATGGAAAAGCTGACCGACTACCAGGACGCGAGCAGCTACAACAACTACTACGAGTTCGGCACCGACAAGTCCGACCCGGCGCGCCAAGCCCAGCAGCTCAAGACCTCGCCCTGGACCGTGGCGGTCGAAGGCCTGGTGAAGAAGCCGGCGAGCTACGGCCTGGAAGACCTGCTCAAGCTGTCCGCGCAGGAGGAGCGCATCTACCGCCTGCGCTGCGTCGAGGGCTGGTCCATGGTGATCCCCTGGGTCGGCTACTCGCTGGCCGAGCTGATCCGCAAGGTGGAACCGCTGGGCAGCGCCAAGTACGTCGAGTTCGTCACCCTGGCCGACCCCAAGACCATGCCCGGCGTGGGCTCGCGCGTGCTCGAATGGCCCTATGTGGAGGGCCTGCGGCTGGACGAGGCCATGCACCCGCTGACCCTGCTGGCCTTCGGCATGTATGGCGAGGTGCTGCCCAAGCAGAACGGCGCGCCGCTGCGCCTGGTCGTGCCCTGGAAATACGGCTTCAAGAGCGCCAAGAGCCTGGTCAAGATACGCTTCACCGACCAGGAGCCGCGCACCGCCTGGAGCAAGGCCGCGCCCCAGGAGTACGGCTTCTACTCCAACGTCAACCCCGGCGTCGACCATCCGCGCTGGAGCCAGGCCAGCGAGCGGCGCATCGGCGAGGACGGCCTGTTCGCCAAGAAGCGCAAGACCCTGATGTTCAACGGCTACGAGGCCCAGGTCGGCCAGCTCTATGCGGGCATGGACCTCAAGAAGTTCTATTGAGGCGCGTCCCGCCAAGCGCGTCGGCGCGCTGCAGCACCGGGCGGCCAAGCCGCTAGTGTTGGCGCTGGCCCTGCTGCCTTTCGCCTGGCTGTTCTATGGGGCGCTGACCGATGGCCTGGGCGCCAACCCGGCCGAGCACCTGATCCGCGCCACCGGCGACTGGACGCTGCGCTTTCTCTGCCTGACCCTGGCCGTGACGCCGCTGCGCGTGATCACGGGCCAGGCGGCGCTGGCGCGTTTTCGGCGCATGCTGGGCCTGTTCACCTATTTCTACGTGCTGCTGCACCTGCTGAGCTACAGCTGGTTCGACATGGGCTTCGATGTGCCCGAGATCGCCAAGGACATCGCCAAGCGGCCCTTCATCCTGGTCGGCTTCTCGGCCTTCTTGCTGCTCACGCCGCTGGCCGCGACCTCGTTCAACCGCGCCATCAAGTGGCTGGGCGCCGCGCGCTGGCAGCGTCTGCACAAGCTGGTCTACGCGATCGCCGGCCTGGCCATCCTGCATTTCTTCTGGATGCGCGCGGGCAAGAACGACTTCAACGAGGTCGCCGTCTACGCCGCCATCCTGGGCCTGCTGCTGGGCTGGCGCGTCTGGCACGTCGTGCGCGGGCGCGCGCGCGGCTGAAAGGCGTTCAAATCAGGTGCTCGTGGCGGAAGGTGTCGGCGGCGCTTTCGCGGCTGCGGATCAGGTGGGCCTGGCTGCCGTCGACCAGCACCTCGGCCGCGCGGCCGCGCGTGTTGTAGTTGCTGGCCATGCTCATGCAATAGGCGCCCGCCGACAGCACGGCCAGGCGCTGGCCCGGCGCGACGCTGAGCGCGCGCTCGCGGCCTATCCAGTCGCCGCTCTCGCAGATCGGGCCGACCACGTCGTAGGTGGTGGGCGTGCCGGCCTGCGGCGCCAGCGGCACGATCTGGTGAAAGGCCTCGTACATGGCCGGGCGCGGCAGGTCGTTCATGGCCGCGTCGACGATGCAGAAGTTCTTCTGCTCGCCGGGCTTGAGGTAGAGCACTTCGGTCAGGCAGACGCCGGCATTGCCGACCAGCGAGCGTCCCGGCTCGATCATGAGCTGGCGATCGCCGAAGCCGCGCGCGTCCAGGCGGGCCAGCAGCTGGGCCCACAGCGCATCGGCCGCGGGCGGCTGGTCGCCGTTGTAGGCTATGCCCAGGCCGCCGCCGAAGTCGATGTGGTGGATGGGAATGCCGTCCGCCTCTATGGCCTCGACCAGGTCCAGCACCCGGTCCATGGCGTCCAGGTAGGGCGTGGTCTCGGTGATCTGCGAGCCGATGTGGCAGTCGATGCCGACCACGCGCAACCCGGGCAGGGCGGCGGCGCGCCGGTAGGTTTCGAGCGTGCGCTCGTGCGCCACGCCGAACTTGTTGCCCTTGAGTCCGGTGGAGATGTAGGGGTGGGTCTTGGGGTCCACGTTCGGGTTGACGCGTATGCTGACCGGCGCCTTCTGGCCTGCGGCCTGGGCGACCTCGCTGAGCACCTCGAGCTCGGCCTCGCTCTCGACGTTGAAGCAGGCGATGCCGGCCGCCAGCGCCTCGCGCATCTCGGCGCGGGTCTTGCCCACGCCCGAAAAAATGACCTTGGCTGGGTCGCCACCGGCGGCCAGCACGCGCTGCAGCTCGCCGCCGGAGACGATGTCGAAGCCGCAGCCGGCCTGGGCGAAGACCTGCAGCACGGCCAGCGAGGAATTGGCCTTCATCGCGTAGCAGATCTGCGCCTTGCGGCCGGCAAAGCCGCGCTGGTAGGCGGCGAGCGCCGCCAGCATGGCGGCCTTGGAGTAGACGAACAGCGGCGTGCCGTGGCGCTCGGCCAGTTCGCTCAGGCAGCAGTCCTCGACAAAGAGCTGGTCGCCCCGGTAGGCGACATGGGGCTGGCCGGGCAGTGCGTTGGGGGTCATCGGGTGTTGGG